>DVFK01000014.1 GCA_018713285.1 Candidatus Faecousia excrementigallinarum | reverse complement strand
AAAGTCCAACGGCGTGTGGCCTGCCTGCGGCATCAACGAAGCCAATGTGGCTATGACCGCAACTGAGACCATCACCAGCAATTCCCGAGTCATTGGCGCTGACCCCTATGTCCGGTATCAGCCGAAGAAGGGCCGCAATTCCAAAGAGGTACCCGGCGGAATCGGAGAAGAAGACCTGGTGACCCTGGTGCTTCCCTATATCCGCTCTGCCCGGGAGGGTGTCCTCCGGACCGGCGCTTTGCTGGAACAGTATGGCACCTATGAACCCAACGGAATGGCCTTTGCAGATGCCAACGAAATCTGGTGGCTGGAAACCATTGGGGGCCATCACTGGATTGCCAAAAAAGTGCCGGACGACCGGGTGGTGATTATGCCCAACCAGTTCGGCCTGGATCATTTTGACTTTGCCGATGCCTATGGCGAGCAAAAGGAGAATCTGTGCTCTGCGGATCTGCGTGAGTTCGTGGAGAAACACCACCTGGCGCTGGATCTGGGGGCAGAGTTCAACCCCAGATTGGCCTTCGGTTCCCATTCAGACGCCGACCATATTTATAATACTCCTCGTGCCTGGTTTATGGCCCGGTATTTCCTGCCCCGCACCTACCGGTGGGATGGCGAAAATGCGGACTTCACCCCGGAGAGCAATGACATCCCCTGGTCCTTTGTGCCGGAGCGGAAGGTGACGGTGGAGGATGTACGGTATCTGCTGGGCTCTTATTACCAGGGGACCCCCTACAACCCCTATGATAAGAATGCGGCTTTCAAGGGAAAATACCGCACCATTGGCGTTCCTAACAGCGATGTCTGCGGAATCATGCAGATCAGGGGATATTTGCCGGAGGCCGTTCAGGGCGTGCAGTGGCTCTCCATGGGCGGCAGCGGCTTTACTGCCTGTTTCCCGGTCTACGCCAATGTGACCGAGTTCCCCAAGTACATCAGCGGCACCACGGAAACGGTTTCCACGGACAGCATGTACTGGCACAGCCGCCTGATTGCGGCGTTGACGGATGCACATATGGGAAATGCTCTGCTGTTTGACGAGCGGTATGTAAATGCCGTGATGAACCGGGGACAGCAATTCCTGTATGAGTATGACGAAAAGATTCGCCGGGGCGAATCTTCGGAAATCCTGAAGGAAGCCAACAAAAAGATCACCGACATGGTAAAAGAAGAGTCGGACAAGGCCCTTGCCCTGATTCTGAAAAATGCCTCCGAGCACATGAAGATCCGCTATCATAGGGGAGATAACTGAGAAGGCAACAGAAAAAGAAAAGGGAACCGCTATGGATGGCGGTTCCCTTTAAAAATAGAATGGAATCAGCAGATTCAGCAAAATGGCAGCGGGAATGGAAAGTCCGATCACCAGAAGAGTTTCCTTTCCGGACCTGCGCCGGAGAATGAGGGTACCCAAAACCAGCGTCACCAAGTGAAGCGCGGAGCGAAGGTCCACGTACCACATCCCGTATGCCAGGGTGCAGTTGATGAGAAAGCCCAGAATACCAGCGGAAATCACAATGGAAAGCCAGCCGATTCCCTTGGCATACCAGCAGAAAAATGCCAGAATCGGAGAAAGAAGCGTAAACCCTACCCAGATCATGGCGTAGCTTTTCGGGAAAAATCCGGCCACATAATTGCTGTACAGGTAGTAGCTTGCCACCATCCCCGCAAAGAAGGCAAAGACATTTGCGCTGGCCTGAAAAGGATTGGGACTCTTTATGGACAGAAAGGCGGCAATCACGATCCATGGGGCAAACATGCCCAGGAAATTGTGCAAGTCCAAAACTTCGTCCAGCAGCTGCAAAATACCGGGGAGGGCACCTTGACGATAGTCCAGGTATTTGGAAAAGGTGCCGAGACACACACCCAGCAGCAGGGCTCCTGCGGTCATGAGAAATTTGGATTGGAGAGAAGATTGTGTTTCCGGTTTTCTGACACGATTCAAATACTTCATAAGGAACTCCTGAAGATGAATGGGAAAACGAATGTGCTGGGGCGATGGGAAGAGATGTTTGCCCCATTATACCCGCTCCCAGAGGGGGAGTCAATAATGCAATGAGAAATCCATGCCGATCAGGAAAATTGCTATATTTATCTTGAAAAAAGTTTGCGAAATAGGGTTTCTCTAATATAAACCACCTGCTTGAGAGGAAAATGCGTGAATGCTGCCTGTTACAGATGAATGTAGGGTATGGTATATCCAAGGGCTTCTCATGAATTCCCAATCTTTTCTCATTGGCGGTGGCTCATGGTAGCATAAAATCTTTCATATGGAAAGAAGCGGAGGCGATACGCCATGACACCTGCCTTTCTCTGTGATAAAATAATTCCATAAAAAACGAACCTTCCTGTAATCATCCAGAGATTTTTACGGCTATATAGGTGAAACACAAAAATACAAGGAGGTGTTTGTGTGGAAGATGAAAAAATCATAGATCTGTACTTTGCCCGCTCAGAGCAGGCCATCCAGGAAACCAATGCCAAATACGGCGGTTACTGCTACAGCATTGCATTCAACATTCTCACAAACCAGGAAGATTCCGAAGAATGTGTCAGCGACACCTACCTGTCGGCGTGGAACACCATACCCCCGAAACGGCCCAATTTCCTGTCTGCATTTCTGGGGAGAATTACCCGGTATCTATCCATTGACCGTTGGCGCAAACGCAGCAGCATCAAACGAGGCGGCGGAGAAATCCCGTTGGCATTGGAAGAACTGCTGGAATGCGTATCCCAGACCGAGAGCATTGAGGATACGCTTCAGAGGAAACAGGCCGCGGCAGCACTCAACCGCTTTCTCGATGCGCTCCCGGAGACGGAGCGAAGGGTTCTGCTTTGCCGGTATTGGTACTTAGATTCCATCGCCTCTATTGCGGAAAAAACCGGTTTCACCCCGGGAAAGGTTGCCACCATGCTATGCCGCACTCGAAAGAAACTGAGAATCTACCTGGAAAAGGAGGAATTGCTATGACCAATCAGGAACTGCTGGATCTGTTTGGGGCAGCCAGAGACAGCTATATTCTGGATACCCAAAAGCTGAGATTCGGAGAAACCGGACAAAAAGTCCGGAAACTGTCCACCCGGAAACTATGGCTGCTGATTGCGGCGATTCTTGCTCTAATGGCCCTGTCCGCAACGGCCTATGCCGCCATCCAAGCCCGCATCCGGATGACCCTGACCCAAAACAACCTGGAAACCACAGCGTCCCAGTATGGGGATGTCATCAGAACTTATTACCCCCAGAACATTCCGGAAGGATATACCTTGACAAACGGTTCGATTTCCGGAAAACACCGGTATCTTGTTTATGAAAATGGGGAAAAACAATCCATCACATTTTCCATTTCCACAAAGGATTTCACCCAAGACATTCAGCTGAAACCCCCGGTTACAGAGAAAGCGGTGGAAGTTGCCGGACAGAGTACCACGCTGAAAAGCACACAGGATGGTACCCAGGTGTTGGCATGGAGCAATCCCCAGGTTGGTTATTTTGCGTCCTTATTCACCACCGATCCCCAGGCCAACCTGGCAGCCATGGCAGAGAGTGTGGATGCTGGAGCACCGATGGAGGACAATTTTCAGATCCAGAATGGGGAATCCTGGAACCCCTGGTACCCGCAGAAGCTGCCGGAGGGATACCGCTGCACCGACGTCACCCCCATCAGCCAGGGCTCCCAGAGCGTATCCTACACCTCTGAGACAGATTCCATTCAGTTTGTCATCTCCACCTCCCGGGACCTCAGCGATATTAGCACTGCCCCTTCCAGCACTATGGAATGGGAAGATGTGGACATTGCCGGCGTGCCGGGCCGAATGGTCACCATTGACGGAGAGCAGCGAATTCTGTTCTGGGAACAGGAATCCGAGGGTTCCAACGCCATGCTGATGACTACCGACCCTCAAGTGGATTTGGCTGCCATGGCGGCAAGCGTAGGCCCAGGAGAGCCGCTGGAGGTCAGTGACCAATATGTAACAGAACCCGACTATGATTTGGAAATTTCCCAGGATCAGGAAATCTATGTAGGATATGAGCCCTGGTATCCCCAGGAGATTCCCAAGGGATATTGCCTGACCCAAGTCACTGACCATACCTACGGGAATCAGTCCTACTTTTACGAAAACGATCATGGCGGAGATATCACCTACA
>DVFK01000013.1 GCA_018713285.1 Candidatus Faecousia excrementigallinarum | reverse complement strand
AGGAGAAAAAAGAGATTTTGAAGAAGTTGCGCAGATAAGGAGAATAACGGATGTTGGAAATTTTGACCCGGGCGGGATGCTTTGTTGCCATCATCATACTGGGGTATTTTCTGAAAAAAATTGGTTTTTTTAAGGAGTCGGACTTTACAATTCTATCCCGGATAACCCTGAGAATTACCCTCCCGGCGGCGATCATTACCAGTTTTGGAGGAAAAGAAATTGACCGTTCTCTGCTGATACTGGTTTTGCTGGCCATTTTATGCGGATTTATTTATATTGGAATCGGTTTTTTCTCTAACCTGCATCATAGCAAAGAGAAGCGGGCCTTCGATATGCTGAATCTTCCGGGATACAACATTGGAACCTTTGTCATTCCCTTTGCCCAGAGCTTTCTGGGACCAATGGGCGTCATCGCCACGAGCCTGTTTGACACGGGAAATGCAGTCATCTGCCTGGGCGGTGCGTACAGTCTGGCAAGCATGGTGCAAGATGGCAGTGGATTTTCTCCAAAACGCCTTTTGAACTCCCTTTTACATTCTGTGCCTTTTGTGTGTTACGTCATCATGCTGATGATGAATCTGGTGAAGATTCCGGTTCCGGACCCGGTGATGTCCTGTGCCCAGATCATTGGAAATGCCAATGCGTTTATGGCTATGCTGACCATCGGGGTCGGTTTCAAGCTGGAAGCCAATCGGACCCAGCTGGGTGCGCTGGCAAGAATTCTTCTGATTCGCTATGGTGTGGGTGCAGTGATTGCCTGCCTGTTTTATTTTTGCCTCCCCTTTGCGGAGGAAGTACGGCAGGCGCTTGTAATTCTGGCGCTTAGCCCGGTGGGCTCTGCGGTTCCTGCTTTTACAGGGGAGCTGAAGGGAAATGTAGGCCTTTCCAGTGCCATCAATTCCATGTCCATTGTAATCAGCATTGTGATTATCATCACGCTGCTGACTGTGATGCTCTGAAACGGGAGAGTGATTCTATGAAGCAAAGTGTAGATGTACTGGATTACGCGGGGGAGATCTGCAGGGCTCTGAAAAAAGGAGTTCTTTTGACCACCAAGGTTGGTGATAAGATCAATACCATGACCATTGGCTGGGGAACGTTCGGCCGGGAATGGAATAAGCTCGTATTTGTTGCCTACGTTCGGGAAAACCGTTATACCTACAGCATGCTTCAAAGGCACGGAGAGTTTACTGTCAACATCCCCATGGGCTGTGCTGACCCCTCGATCATAAAGTATTGCGGAAGTGTGTCGGGAGCGGATCATGACAAAATCCAGGAGCTGAATCTCACGCTGGAGCCTTCCGTTCATGTGTCGGTGCCGGGAATCCGGGAGTTCCCACTGACATTAGAGTGCAGAGTGATCTATTCGCAGCCGCAGCCACCGGAATTTTTGCCCGAGGCGGTTCAGAGTCGGTTTTATTCTTCCATTCCTGGTACTGGGGAAGAGGCGCAGCACATCGCCTTTTACGGTGAAATTTTGGGGGCGTATATGGTCATTTGAGATCATGGGTGGTGGAACCCTTGCAATGGGGAGAACATGCTGCCTCAAAAGGTCAAAGATCAGCCTAAAAAGAAGAAGGATGCGGAATGCTCCGCATCCTTCTTCTTTATGTGCGACATTTAGCAGGAAGCGCCGCCCTTCACAATTTTGTTCAAAACAGCCTCCTTGTCTACGGATCCGTTGACCAGCTTCTCATTCACATAGTCGAAGCCCAGACGGGTGACGGTATCCGCAAACCGCTCACCGGTGATGCCCTCATCCCGGAACAGCAGAATGGCCTTTTCAATTACATCCATGACTTCTTCTTCAGTGGTGAACAGCTTGGTCAGAGGCACACCGTGTGCAACCTTCTTGCCCCAGCGGCCGCCAATGTAGATCTTGTAGCCGTTCTGGTATTCTTCCAGAGCACCAAAGGGGCACTTGCCTTTGCAGCGGCCACAGTTGTTGCACACATTGGGATCAATGTTGATCTTGCCGTCCACGACCTTAGCAACCTTGATGGGGCAGTTGTTCTCGACCTGGCAATTCTTGCAGCCACGGCACTTGGAGAAGTTCACCATGGGAACGCGCTGTCCGACGACGCCAAGATCATTCAGATCGGGTTTCACACAGTTATTGGGACATCCTCCAACGGCAATCTTGAACTTATGGGGCAGGGTGACGCCATGGTAACCCACGTAGAACCGTTCGTGAATCTTTTCGCTCAGATCGAAGGTATCAATCAAACCGTACTGGCAGGTTGTTCCCTTGCAGGAGACCACGGGGCGAACCAGACTGCCGGTGCCGCCGGTGGACAAACCGTGTTCTGCCAGGAAGGCAATCATGGGCTCAATGTTATCGTAGGGGACACCCTGAATCTCCATGGTCAGACGGGTGGTCATGGTAACCGCACCGGAGCCAAACCGCTCAGCAGCCTCAGCAATGGCCCGATGCTCATCGGTGGTGATAAAGCCGTTGCGGGTAATGACACGGCCATTAAACACATCGCCGTAGCGCTTGTCCTGAAGGAAGCCCAGGCCCTTAACCCGCTTGATCTCCATGGCGCTCAGCTTCTCTCCCTCGGCGCGGGGAACCTTTACAACGTTCACAGTGACGCCGCCTTCCAGAATTCTGGTGTTGGTATAGCCATATGCCTTCAAACGATTCTGCAGGAAGTAGCCACGTTTGCCCTTGGTGCAAACCAGCAGCAGTTTGGCATCCGGTTCTACACCGTCCAGGGGACCATTGACCTTGGTTAGATCTACCCAGGTTGCACCAGGAATGGTCGGATTCGGCTGTACGTCCAAAACCTTGTAGCCCTTGGCTGCGCCAGCGGCATACTCTGCTGGAGTCATACTCTCCATAACACCGGAAATCTTGTTTTCCAGAATGTCGCAAGCCTGGGCAAAAGGATGGATGGCAGTCGAGAAGGGGGGCGCATAGGCAAAGTCCAGGGTAGCAAAGTCTTCTACTTTGGCACCCAGGCTAATACCGGTGACGGCAATGTCCACCATTTTATCCACGGCACCGGCGCCAACAACCTGAATACCCAGCAGCCTGTGGCTCTGCTTATCCGCAATCAGCTTGGTGATAAAGCTGGAGGCACCGGGGTAATAATGGGCTTTGTCGTCTACCACGCAGGTGACGGAAATGGCATCAAACCCTGCGTCCTTTGCCTGCGCTTCGGTCAGACCAGTACGGCCTGCATTCAGGTCCGAAGCCAGTTTGACAACGCCGGTTCCGAGGCAGCCACCGTAGGCAGCAGTCTTCCCGGTCAGATTCAGGGCCAGGCACCGGCCGGTGATGTTGGCAGTGGAACCCATGGCGGACCACTGGCCCTTGCCGGTAATCCGATTGAACACCTGGGCGCAGTCACCCACGGCGTACACATCCGGCAGATTGGTCTGCTGATATTCATTCACCAGGATGGTGCCCCGGTTCATTTCCAGTCCGGAGTTATTCAGGAAAGCAGTTGCCGGACGGATACCGATGGCTAGAACCACCAGTTCTCCCTGGAAGGTTCCTACACTGGTGCGAACACCGGCTGCGGAAGACTCGCCCAGCACCTCTTCCAGGGCAGCACCGGTCACAATCCGCAGGCCCCGGGCCTGGAGCTGCCGGCGAATATAATCCGCCATGTCAGTATCGAACAGATTGGGCATCACCTGATCTGCCATATCCACGACGGTGACCTTCAGGCCCTTGGCCATCAGGTTTTCCGCAACTTCCAGTCCGATGAATCCGCCGCCAACAACCACAGCGCTGCGGCAGTGGGACTCCTCAATATAGCTGCGCATGTTGATGGCATCATCAGGAGTACGCACGGTGAATACACCGGGCAGGTTCGTGCCTACCACATTGGGAACAAAAGGCACAGCGCCGGTTGCGATTACCAGTTTGTCATAACCCACGATTTCCCCATTGGCAAAAGAAACCACTTTTGCGTTTGCATCGATGCCAATGGCTTCCATCTCCGTACGCACCTGGACGCCGGTCAGGCCAGTGAATTTTGCGGGGGTGTTGACGATCAGCTCATCCCGGGTCTCGATGCTTCCGCCCACATAGTAGGGCAGTCCACATCCGGCGTAGGAAATATCCTTACCCTTGGTATAGATACATACCTCCGCACTGCGATCCTGACGCATAATCTTGGCAGCCGCCTTGGTACCAGCAGCCACGCCGCCGATTACGATGTACTTCATGCGTGTCACTCCTTCGTTTATTTGTTTTTCAGATCTGAGTTGATTATAGCATGACGACATGATAAAATCAATTTATCATTGCTTATCATTCAATTTC
>DVFK01000012.1 GCA_018713285.1 Candidatus Faecousia excrementigallinarum | reverse complement strand
GCCGGGGCGGATGACTACCTGACCAAACCTTTCAGCATCGATGAACTGCTGGCCCGGCTGCGGGTAGCTCTTCGCCGCAGCCGCACGGAAGAGACGGATATGCACAGCAGCGGCAGTACCTATACCAATGGCGCACTCTCCATTGATTATGCTGCAGGATGTGCGTATCTGGATGGCGCAGAAGTTCATCTGACACCCATAGAGTACAAACTGCTGTGTGTTTTGGCGCGCAATACCGGGAAAGTTCTGACCCACAACTACATTCTGAAAGAGGTGTGGGGCAGCGCCCTGGCTTCGGATACGCCGTCTTTGCGTGTGTTTATGGCCACGCTTCGTAAGAAGATTGAGAAAGACCCTTCAAACCCCCAATACATCCAGACCCACATTGGTGTGGGATATCGGATGATTCGAAAATAAAGAAAACTGCTTGCGCTAACGCAAGCAGTTTTTTTATGGGCAAATGCCTTAACAGGATCTTAACGCCCACGGCGAAACGCTAAGCCCAATTTCACAGCAAACCTGCTACAATGTGCCCATGAAGAAAAGGAGGTTGTAACGATGATGGATATCGTGATGATGGCCATTCTGGCTGCCTGTGTAGGGCTGATTCTGCTGCTTGTCGGCTGGTGCAAAAAACAGCTGGATCGCTGCGAATAAAAGGCGGAAACGCTGCATTCTGGAGGGAAATATATGACGGTTCTTGGAATTGTTGTACTGCTGTTGGGTGGTTATCTGGTTTATGCCCTGGTTCACCCGGAGAAGTTTTGAAGTCGTTAGGAGGAAATTATCATGCTGCAAATTATCCTGACCCTGCTGATTTACATGGTCATGGTGATTCCGGTTGGCGCTTATGTTTACCGCATCGCCGCCGGGAAACCGACCTTTGCGGACCCGCTGTTTAACCGGGTGGATGCCTTGGTGTATAAAGTCTGCGGTGTACAGCCCCAGCGGGAGATGAATTGGAAAGAATATGCCCTGGCGCTGCTGGGCACCAACACCGTTATGATGGTGCTGGGTTACCTGATCCTGAGAATACAGGGCTGTGCATTGCTTAATCCTAATGGGATTGAAGGAATGGAGGCGTCCTTGTCCTTCAACACCATCATCAGCTTTATGACCAACACCAACCTGCAGCACTATTCCGGAGAAACAGGCGTGTCTTATCTGACGCAGATGATGGTCATTACCTTTATGATGTTTGTTTCCGCGGCCAGCGGGTATGCTGCCTGCATTGCCTTTATCCGTGGCCTGGCGGGAAAGTCCAAAGTAAGCGTAGGCAACTTCTACAGCGATCTGATCCGGATCATCACCCGGGTACTGCTGCCCCTGTCTATCCTTGGCGGACTGCTTCTGGTATGGCAGGGGGTTCCCCAGAACCTGTCCGGGAATCTTGTGGCAGATACCTTGGAAGGCGCCAAGCAGGTGATTGCCTCCGGCCCGGTGGCGGCGCTGGAAATCATCAAGCATTTGGGAACCAATGGCGGCGGCTTCCTGGGAGCAAACTCTGCCACACCCATCGAAAATCCCACCATGCTGACCAACCTGATCGAACTGTATTCCATGATGCTTTTGCCCGGTGCCTGTGTCATTACCTTTGGTAAAATGGTGGGCCAGAGGAAGGCAGAGCGTGTCAATGGCGAGAAGAAGCGTAACAGTGTGTTTGGCCGGGAAGGGCGCAGCATTTTTGCAGCCATGAGCATTCTGTTTGTGATTGGCCTGTGTGTTTGCTTCTGGGCAGAATCCCAGGGAAATCCGGCACTGGAGGAAGTGGGCCTGAGCCAGTCCATGGGCAACATGGAAGGCAAGGAGGTTCGCTTCGGTGTGGCTCAGTCGGCTTTGTTCACCACCACAACCACATCCTTTACCACCGGCACTGTCAACAACATGCACGATACCCTGACGCCTTTGGGCGGCATGATTCCTATGCTGCACATGATGCTGAATGTGGTGTTTGGCGGTAAGGGCGTGGGACTCATGAATATGATCCTGTACGCCATTCTGGCGGTGTTCATCTGCGGGCTGATGATCGGCCGCACTCCGGAATATTTGGGCAAGAAAATTGAAGGCCGGGAAATGAAGCTGACTGCACTGGCAATTATAATTCACCCGCTGCTGATTTTGGCGTTCTCTGCCCTGGCGGTGGCAGTCCCCGGTGGTCAGGCAGGCATTACCAATCCGGGCTTCCACGGTTTGTCTCAGGTGCTGTATGAGTTTGCGTCATCTGCCGCCAACAACGGTTCCGGATTCGAAGGATTGGCGGATAACAGCTTGTTTTGGAATGTAACCACCGGACTGGTCATGTTCTTTGGCCGGTATCTTCCCATTGTGCTGCAGATGGCCATTGCCGGATCGCTGATGAAGAAAGGGTTTGTGAATGAATCCGCCGGTTCTCTGAGAACCGATACCATGAGTTTTTCTGTAATTTTGGTGTTCGTGGTCTATATCTTTGCGGCCATGACATTTTTCCCGGTATTGGCACTGGGCCCCATTGCGGAACATCTGACACTCTGGGGGTAAGGAGGAAACGTTATGAGCAAGAAAAATCAAAAATTAATGACGCCCAGCATCTTCCGCCAGGCGATTATTGGTTCCTTTTCCAAATTGAACCCTTTGTACATGATGAAAAATCCGGTGATGTTTGTCGTAGAAGTGGGCTGCGTCATAACACTGCTGCTGTCCTTCTTCCCGAATCTGTTTGGGGATGTGGCGCAGGGCACAAATCTGCGGACGTACAACATCATTGTCTGCGGGGTGCTGTTTGTCACGGTCCTGTTTGCGAACTTTGCGGAGTCTGTGGCGGAAGGCCGGGGCAAAGCCCAGGCAGCCAGCCTGAAAAAGACCCAGAAAGATACCCAGGCACGCCGGATCGCTGACGATGGGACGGAAACCACCGTGTTTTCCAGCGAACTGCGCAAGGGTGACGTGGTGATGGTGTATGCCGGAGAAATCATTCCCGGTGACGGGGAAGTCATCGAGGGCGTTGCGTCTGTGGATGAGTCTGCCATTACCGGAGAGTCCGCGCCGGTGGTGCGGGAATCCGGCGGTGACTTCTGCTCCGTCACAGGGGGGACGACTGTGGTATCCGATTGGCTGAAAATTCAGATAACATCAGATCCGGGCAACAGCTTCCTGGATCGGATGATCTCCCTGGTGGAAGGCGCTTCCCGGAAGAAGACGCCCAACGAGATTGCACTGAATACCCTGTTGGTATCGCTGACCATTATTTTCCTGATTGTAATCGTAACGCTGTATCCCATCGGCCTTTATTCCGGTGTACAGCTTCAAACCTCTACCCTGATTGCACTGACGGTATGCTTGATTCCCACCACCATTGGCGGCCTGCTGTCTGCCATCGGCATCGCCGGTATGGACCGAGTGACCCGCTTCAATGTCATTGCCATGTCCGGCAAGGCTGTGGAAGCCTGCGGCGATGTGGATACCATGATCCTGGACAAAACCGGCACCATTACTTTTGGCAACCGTCTGGCCTCCGACTTCCTGCCTGTGGGTGGCACCAACCGCAGTGACTTGATCCGCTGTGCGGCTTTGACCAGCCTGCGGGATGACACTCCGGAAGGAAAGTCCACGCTGGATCTGGCTCGCCGGCTGGGGGATACCAGTGAAGAAGTACCTGGCGCTGCTTACATCGAGTTTACTGCCCAGACCCGTATGAGCGGCGTGGATCTTCCTGACGGCAGAAAAATCCGCAAAGGTGCGGCGGAGGCCATTGCCCAGTATGTCAAGAGATTGGGCGGTTCCATTCCCAAGGATTTGCAGACACAGGTAGACACCGTTTCCAGCCTGGGCGGCACCCCGCTGACGGTCTGTGAAAATAACCGGATTTTGGGCGTGATCTACCTGAAGGACACCGTGAAGCCGGGCA
The DNA here is from genome assembly GCA_018713285.1 of Candidatus Faecousia excrementigallinarum. GTDB lineage: Bacteria > Bacillota > Clostridia > Oscillospirales > Oscillospiraceae > Faecousia > Faecousia excrementigallinarum. The sequence continues at coordinate 30,323 of DVFK01000012.1, read as the reverse complement.
TGGTGGAACGGTTTGCCCGTCTGCGGGCCATGGGCATCAAGACCATTATGTGTACCGGCGACAATCCGCTTACCGCTGCCACCATTGCCAAGGAAGCGGGTGTGGACGGGTTCATTGCCGAGTGTAAACCGGAAGATAAAATTGATGTCATCAAGAAGGAACAGGCGGCAGGAAAAATTGTTGCCATGACCGGCGACGGTACCAACGACGCTCCGGCTTTGGCACAGGCCAATGTGGGCCTTGCCATGAACTCCGGCACCACCGCCGCAAAAGAAGCGGCCAACATGGTTGACCTGGACAGTGATCCGACGAAGATCCTGGAAGTGGTGGAAATCGGCAAGCAGCTGCTGATTACCCGTGGCAGCCTGACTACCTTTTCCATTGCCAATGACATTGCCAAGTATTTTGCCATCATTCCGGCTATGTTCCAGGCGGCAATTCCGCAGCTTCAGGTTCTGAATCTGATGGGCCTGGCAACGCCGAACAGTGCGATTTTGTCCGCCCTGATTTTCAATGCGATCATCATTCCCTGCCTGATTCCCCTGGCCATGAAAGGCGTGAAATATCGTCCCATGTCTTCGGGTAAACTGCTGGCAAGAAATATGCTGATTTTTGGCGTTGGAGGTGTGATTACGCCTTTTATCGGCATCAAGCTGATTGATATGCTGATCAATCCCATGTTGACTCTCGTTCTTTAAGGAAGGATGCTGATTATTATGAAAGAATCCCAAAGTGGTTTTTGGAAAAGCTTGCGCCAGATGGTTATGGTTACTGTGATTTTGATGCTGGTCTGCGGCTTGGGTTTCCCTTTGCTGCTCACTGGACTTTCCGCACTGCTTTTCCCGCAGCAGGCTTCCGGAAATCTGATCACGGTTGACGGAAAAACGGTAGGCTCGGTTTCCGTGGGACAGGAATTCACGGAGGATTATTTCCTGTGGAGCCGTCCTTCCGCTTACCACTACAATGTCTATACCGAGACGGAAGACGGGCAGCGGTACTATCTGGACGGTACAACGTTTGGCGGACTGGCTTCCGGCTCCCAAAACTATGGCCCTTCCAATCCGGCGTTGGCTGAGCGGGTGGAAGCAGATATTCAGAATTTCCTGGAGAAAAACCCTGAGGTAGAGCGGGAAGAGATTCCCACGGATTTGCTCACCGCATCAGGCTCCGGGCTGGACCCGCATATTTCTCCCATGGCGGCGCAAATTCAGGTACCAAGAATTGCGCAGGCTTCTGGCCTGACAGAAGACAAGGTGCAGGAGATTATCCAGAACCATACCACAGGAAAATTGCTGGGCATTTTCGGAGAAGAGACAGTGAATGTCCTGCAAGTGAATGTAGAGATTGCCAAGTGCATGGGAATTCTCTAGAATACTGGGCTGAAAATCCATGAACGTTTGTTCCTTTGTTTAGGGTGTGGCATATTCTGGCCTTATGAACCAGAATCGTACAGGAAGCTGCGCTTCTATCCGCTGAGTAACGATTGGGAGGGAAGGAAAAGTAGTTTTGACCACATATAAATTGTCGCTTTTCGGGCTGCGGGGGATTCCCCGCAGCCCGTCTTCTTTGTTTACAGCGGAGCAGGTTTTGACGGCATCAAAGATCTGGTTGGGGGTGGATTTTTGCGTGTTATCATGAAAAACCGACCACTGACCGCAAATACTGTGACAAATTTCCAGTCCTGTATTACAATAATGCCAGTTCTTGAGGACATCATCCGAAGGGAGTTGGGTAAATGAAAATCACCATGGAGCCTGCTGATTTGCCGGAAGTCGAAATCATCATCCGGGGAAACGTTACAGATCCACAAATCCTCTCTGTGCTTCAGTTTCTGAATCAAAAGGAAAATCGGAGCAAATTGATGGTATTCGCTGAAGAGGAGCAGGTCATTCTGGATTACAGTGACATTGTTTTCATCGAAACCAGCGCAAACAAGATCTTGGTCTATACAAAAAGCGACACTTACGAAGCCAGGCAAAAACTCTATGAACTAAAGGAGCAACTACCATCCCGGAACTTTGCCCAGATCAACAAAAGCGTCCTTGTGAATATCAACTGTGTCCGCTCCATTCAGGCAGAATTCAGTGGAAATTACCGTCTGAAGCTGAAAAATCGCAAGGAATCTCTGACCATTTCCAGAAAGTATTTCAAAGAATTTAAAGATAAAATTTAGGAGGTATCTGTTATGAAAAAAACATCTGTTATCCAATCTATGATTACGGGAATGGGCGTTGGCTTTCCCGTTACGCTGACTTGTATGGCGGCAATCGGTGGCTTCAACCCTGTGATTCGAGAGTTTCTGACCTGGGCGGTTGCTTCGGCTCTCTGCGGCCTGGTTTCTTATTTGCTGTTTCGGAAAGAGGAGTCTATGGGAATACCAGCGATCCTGGGACTGCATTGCCTGTGCTGTGCCTCCATTACTGTAGGGGCTGCGATGTTTTGCGGATATGTCCAAAGCCTTGGTCAGATTCTTGTGGCAATCTTGCCGGTATTCGCTGTGGTGTATCTGGTGGTTTTGGGCTTTTTTTATGGCTGCACCAAATGGGAGGAGAAAAAAGTAAACCGTGCATTGGAGAAGAAGTGAGCTGTACGGAGTTCGGCAATACGGCCGGTTCCAAGAAACGGAACCGGCCAGACTTTGCATTTTGGGTAAGAATCATTACAATTTTGACCTATGTCCGCCAATTCTGCCAACGCTTCCTGGGTTAGCTCCTCTGTTCCAAAGCTGGTGTATCCTGGGAAGGTCACCGAAAACAGATTTAAACACTAATTCTATATCGCTGCCCAGAACGATTTAGAAAGCCTGCGCTGCAGGGCTCTTACGCAGTCACTCTTACTTCACGTTTTCCGTACGAACTCATCGTGCCCCATATGCTGGCACGCCAGACCGTGTGGGGACATATTTGACGTGAGCCTCTGCTGATTTGTCCTTGGACCAGTCTTCCACCAGTGTCATTGTGCTATGCGACATGCGTTAGCCGTGTCAACCTGTATCTGCTATGCCTGCTTTCCATTTTTATTCTGCGACGCAATTTCTTGTTTCATCTGTGCGATTATGGCCATTAGTTTTTTTACACGCCTGTCTGGCTGGTGCGCAGACATTGCGGGAAATCCGTTTGCCGCAGAGGGGTAACCCGCAGCCCCTTTTTTGTTTGCGGCGTCACAGGTTTTGACGGCAGAGGATTTTCAAAGTGCCGGCAGTTTTACAATATGGAATGCTTCATTATGCTCGGACATCTGGTCCCAGCCAAATACCGGCAGGTTTATACATCGAAGGGATAAAGCAGATTGACAGGGTTCCGGCTCCGGCCTATAATGATAAAAAACAAGCATGGAATCAGGAACGAAAGGGGAGGCACGAACAAATGAAGATTGATAAGAACCAGTGGAAATGGACTCGGCAGCCTGCAAATTTCTCAATAGAAGAGGACAGTATCGAAATTACCACGGCGCCGCACACAGACCTTTGGCAGAGAACCTACTACCACTTCCGCAATGACAATGCACCCGTGCTGCAAATCAAATCTTCGGAACCGTTTTTCTCCTTCGTGGTCAAAACGGAATTTGAAAGCAAGCGCCGTTTTGATCAATGTGGTGTCGTCATGTATCTGGACAGCGAAAATTGGCTGAAAGCCTCTATTGAGTATGAAAATGAGGTGTTTCAGCATCTGGGGAGCGTGGTGACCAACGAAGGTTATTCCGATTGGGCAACGACGGAAATTGACGCAGGCATTCAATCCATGTGGTATCGCTTCAGCAGGCGGGAAGATGATTTTTGTCTGGAATGTTCCGAAGACGGGGTTCATTTCAAGCAGATGCGGATCTGCCACATGGCAAAAGCAAGCGGAGAAATCCAGTTCGGCATCTATGCCTGCAGCCCGGAGGATTCTTCCTTCAAGGCGACCTTTACTCACATGGAAATCACGCCGTGCCAGTGGCTGGCCCACGATGGTCAGGCACCCGACGAAACTTAAACCGGTAAAACAAATTACAAAAAAGGTCAGCCCCAGATACTGGGGCTGACCTTTTTTGATCGAATGCGGTAAAATCATGAATCAGTCAAACATAGACGCTTGTCGTAGAGCTTGCATTATCCCACAATGACTTCGCCTTTTGCGTCCGGGTCGTCCCAGACCAGTTCGCCCACGGCGGGGACCTGAATCCGTCCGGAACGGGGATTTTTAATGCTGTCCACTTTTGTGGTAATCACCGCATTCACTTCGGATTTCTCAAAAGCAAGATCCGTGCCAATCATTTCACAGTCTATCAGCTGTAGATTTTTGCAGTAGCACAGGGGCTGGATTCCAATGATCTTGCAGTTGATGAAGGTCAGACCATTGGAATACCACGCCAGATACTCACCCTTTACCACACAGTTTTTCACCGTGATGTTCTCACCGTGCCAGAAAGCGTCCTTTGTGTCCAGCACACAGTTTTCAAAGACGGCGTTTTTGATGTACTGAAAGGCGTATTTTCCTGTGAAATCCACACCTGTGAAAATCAGATTCTCGGAGCGCATCATAAAATACTCGCTGACAGCTTTGGTGTCCTCCATGCGGATGCCTCTGGTGGACCAGCCGAATTCCGGGGAGATGATATCACAGTTCTGAATATCCACATCCGCACATTCTCTGAGCGCTTTGATTCCGTGGAGTTTACAGCCGGTGATCTGAATATGATCGGAGTACCACAATGCAGCCCGGCACAACGGCGTCATTTCAGAATCCTGAATACGCAGGCCATGGTCATGCCAGAAGGGATAGCGCAGGTTAAAAAAGCAGTTTTCTGCGGCAATATCCCGGCATTCTTTGAAGGCACTTTCTCCGTCGGCGGGACCGTCAAAGCGGCAGTTACGGACACAGAGGTCCCGGCTTCCATATAGGGCACGCTCCGCGTCAAAGGTTTGATTTTCGATTGTTCTCATTGTTCTGTCCTCCACCTATCTTGCCAGACGCAGGGTAATATCGCCGTTGGACAGCAGCTCTGTCACTTCCTCCTCAGGCAGCGCCATCTTCCCCAGTCTGGTATAGGACCAGGTGTTGGAACCGTAGAATACCACAATCTGGTCGTTATTAAAAAGAACAATGTCCCCGTTGCTTGTAGTCACCTGCCGGTTGTTTGCGGGATAGCTTTTGCCGAGAGGGCCAAACTGCTCATTGCCGCCGTACATGGACATCTTTACCACAATATCTCCCTTTCCGGCTTCTGCAGCCAGTGCTTCCACGGCTGCGTTGTTTTCCCAGACAACGGGAACTTCCGTATCGTTAATATACAGTTTCATCGTTACCGCTTCCTCTTCCTGAACTTCTGTTTCTGTGCTCGGCGCAGTGCTTTGCGCCGTTTCCTTTTCGCATCCACCGGCGCAGCAGACAAAGGCAAGGCACAGCATAATGGCAATTCGTTTTTTCAATGCTTACAACCCTCTGCCCAGATCGTAGGCCTTCTTCATCACGTCATCATGATTGGGGGCATCCTTGGCATCGGCAATCCCGGCGCCGGTGACAATCCCTTTCAGAGAAGCCTTCTCAAAGCAGTCAACCCAGCCTTGCAGACCGTTGTATGCCTTGTCAAAGGCAGTTTCCTCTGCTTCCGCTGCGGTGGCAATCAGATAGATGTCCCGGAAGGCATAGTCCGCAGTATAAAGGGGATTCATCCGGTCCAACAGGGTTTTCAGCTGTCCGCTCATCTCATAATAGTAGATGGGTGTTGCGAACACAATCACCTGGGCACTGCGTACTTGCTCCATAATCTGGGCTGCATCATCCTTGAGGACGCAGGTGCCGGTGCGCTGGCAGGACAGGCATCCGATGCAGAACGAAATCTTTTTCCCCTTCAGGGAAATCATCTGCACATGGTGACCGGCATCCCGGGCGCCCCGTTCGCATTCCTTTGCCAGAATTTCCGAGTTGCTGCCGGAGCGCAGACTGCTGGAAATAATCAATACATTCTTTGCCATATCCGGATTCCTCCCTCACATGTTTTGTTCGAAAAATTCTTGTATTTTGTCAAATGGAATCACATCCAGGTTGTCGTACAGATCGGTGTGGACTGCACCGGGGATAGCCAGAAATTCCTTGTTATCCGCATATGCGCTGTCCTTCACCATTGCCTGGAAGGCGTCCTTGCCGAAATAGAAGCTGTGGGCTTTCTCACCGTGGATAACCAGCACTGCGCTGCGGATTTCCTTGCTGTAGCACAAAATCGGCTGGTTCATAAAGGACATGCAGCCGATGCTGTTCCAGCCTTCGTTGGAGTTCAGGCTTCTGGCGTGATAGGCTCTGCCCTTATAGTATTCGCTGTAGTCTTTGACAAAGAACGGCACATCATCGGGAACCGGCAGGGGCATGCATCCGCCGCTTCTGGAGTATTTCCCGGTTCTGTATTCCTCGGTCCGCAGGGCATTCAGGGCCTGCTTCTTGGCAAACCGTGCTTCTTCGTTGTCTTCGGAATCAAAATAGCCGTTTGCGTTGACTCTGGACATATCATACATGGTGGAAACAACGGTTGCCTTGATTCGGGTGTCCAGGGCAGCGGTATTCAGCGCCATGCCGCCCCATCCGCAGATGCCGATGATGCCGATTCTGTCAGCATCCACATTCTCCTGCACGCTCAGAAAATCCACGGCCGCCATGAAATCCTCCGTGTTGATGTCGGGGGAGGCCATATACCGGGGCTGTCCGCCGCTTTCGCCGGTAAAGGACGGGTCAAAGGCGATGGTCAGGTAGCCGCGCTCCGCCATTGTTTGGGCGTACAGGCCGGAGCACTGCTCCTTTACAGCGCCGAAAGGACCGCAGACCGCAATGCCGGGGAGTTTGCCAACTTTATTCTTCGGGGCATACAGGTCCGCGGCAAGGGTAATGCCATAGCGGGTGACGAAGGTCACCTTCTTGTGATCGACCCGATCACTTTTGGGGAATGTCTTATCCCATTGCTGGGTCAGGTTCAGCTTTTCTTCCATCATAATCAATTACCTCCGGTTTTGTCTTGTCAATCAGGGTTGTATGTGTTATACTGAGGATACTATAACACCTAAACCTGACTTTAGGTCAAGTGTTTTTTTAGGAGGAATGCTTGTGTATACCATTGGCCAGGTGGCCCAAATGTTTGATCTCCCGGTTTCTACCCTGCGCTACTATGACAAGGAGGGGCTTTTTCCCGATCTGGAGCGCCGGGGGAATATCCGGAAATTCAGCGAAAGGGAAGTGGACGCCCTTCGTGTGATAGAATGCCTGAAAAAATCCGGACTGGAAATCAAGGACATCAAAAAATTCATGCAGTGGGTATCGGAGGGCAGCGCCTCCTACGAAAAACGCAAAGCCCTGTTTGAACAGCGCAGAGCAGTGGTGGAAGAAGAAATCAAAGCAATGGAACGAACCCTTGCCATGCTGAAATTCAAATGCTGGTATTATGAAAAGGCAATGGCGGATGGGACGGAGGACGGCATCAACGCCATGCTGCCAGATCAGCTCCCGGAGGAGATCCAAAAGCTTTACGATCAGGCAAACGAGCGTGTCTGATTGGGACGCGGAGAAAAAAACAGGCTGCGGAAAGCTCCTTCCGCAGCCTGTTTTTAACGAAGGTCAATCCAGTAACGCTGTTCTACAATTCCACCCTGGATGATTTCATTTTCCAGAACGCCGCCATTGCGGACAATGGATTTGGCAGAGCCGACGTTATCCTTGTCGCACACCAGCAGTACCCGGGTAATACCCAGTTTCCGGCATTCCTCCAGGGCCAGGGCGATCATTCTGGTGGCGTAGCCCTTTCTGCGCTCCGAAGGCCGGATTCCATCTCCGATGTGACCGCCGTGGGCCAATAAGTAGTCGTTCAGTTCGTGCCGGATGTTCACAGCCCCCACCAGAATGTTCCGCTCCTCATCCAGACAGAAAAAGGTGGAATCGGGAACCAGCCCATCCCGGGGTTCCTTGCAGTCCAGATTTTCCACATACCGGTCAAAATCCCGGAAGTCGTTTTTGAAAATGGCCCAGGGAGACTGGTTGGCCTCATGGGTCTGATTATAGGCGGTCCATTCTTCCAGCATTTCCGTAATCTGGGACTGATAGTCCCGGCTGGCTTTGATCAATTTCAGTGGCATCCTTCTGACTTCCTTTCGTTTATAGCTTCAATACGGCATCCAGGCACAGGACCAGAGCAAATTCGTAAGCATTCCCGCCCCAGCCGCGCATATCATAGTTTTCGGCGTCCGCCAGGGTGTCGGCAGTGTAGAGAATCATCCCCCAGGTCACGCCCCGGAGTTTGGCACAGGCTGCCAGGGCGGAGCATTCCATCTCCACGGTGGCGCAGCCTTCCGCTTTGCGGTAGGCAACCTTTTCTTTGGTTTCCCGGTAGAATCCGTCTGTTGACCAGGTAACCACTTCCAGGTATTGCATTCCGTGGTTCAGTATGGTTTTTTCAATGGCACTTCTGGCCTTTTCGTCCACATCAATGAATCGGGAGGGCGGGGCGTAGTGATAGGACGCACCTTCGTCCCGCAGAGCTTTCCGGGGAACCAGAAAGGCCCCCTCGGGAAAAACTTCCAAAGCACCGCAGGACCCAGCAGAGATGATTTCCCTGACTCCGTAAGCGATCAGAAAATCCAGAAGCTGGGCAGCGGCGGCAGCTCCCATGGGCGCCTGACAAAGACAGATCTCCACCCCCTGGTAGGTCGTGATGTAGATCGGGAAACTTTTTGTGGTGCTGATAAAGGTTTCGGCCAGTTTCGCCCCGGTATTCCGGGCATATTCATCGATGTACTCCCCCAGAAAGGCAAAGACGCATTTTTCCGGAAGCTGAAGATTCAGCCCCTCGTGATTGGGATTGATTACCGCACTGGGGTTGTCATCGAATTCCAGAATCGGGATTTCATTTTTCTGAATACTCATGGGACGTCACTCCATTCCGGCTTTTCTTGCCATTATACTGGATTTTTCGAAAAAGGAAAGAGGTTTTTCCGTATTTTTCAAGGGAAGAAAGGCAATGCGCTGGGATAACCGCCGGCTTCCCGGCGCAAACTACCGAAAAAAGGAGAGAAGAAAATGGAGTCCTACGATTTCGTGAAAAATACGCTGGACCAGATTCCCCAGGCGGCGGCTGATGCCCGGCGCATTGTGGGGCTGGTCAAGGAGAATGGCAGGATCACCGGCTATCAGCTGTCTGATAACCGGTTTGTGTCCAAAGCTCAGGCGGTTTCCTTGGCAAAGCAGGGGAAAATCGCCGGGGTGGGCATTGCCCACCGGGGAGACACAGAGTACCTGAAATCCATCCCCAACGGCAGCGAAAATGACAACCTGGGAAATCTTCCATCGGTATCGCCCGGGCCGCAGGGATAATAATCGGGCCGTCAGCTACCTGACGGCCCGGTTCGGTTTTCGTAGAAAGACTACCACCCGCTATGCGGGTGAGGCGGAAAAAGTTATACTTATGCGTAGAAAAAAAGAACCTCCAGTGATAGAGTAGTAGCAGGTTCGCCAACCGCTACAGACAAAATCAATGGAGGTTATCCAAATGGACAACAATAGTTTAGCACACACGAAGTGGAATTGCAAATATCATATTGTCTTTACACCGAAATACCGCAGACAGATCATTTACAAGCAGATATCATCGGATATCGGTCAGATTATCCGTATGCTATGTGCACGAAAGGGAATCGAAATTATAGAAGCAGCGGCAATGCCGGACCATATCCACCTTTATGTGACAATTCCGCCGAAATACAGTGTATCCGAAGTAGTAGGGTATCTCAAAGGGAAGAGCAGTTTAATGATATTCGACCGCCATGCGAATCTGAAGTACAAGTATGGGAACCGGCATTTCTGGTGCAGAGGGTACTATGTGGATACGGTAGGACGGAATGAAAAGACGATCAAGGAGTATGTGAGGAACCAGCTTCAAGAAGATATAGCAAGCGACCAGATGAGCATAAAGGAATTCACAGACCCGTTTACGGGTGAGCCGGTAGTCAAAGGCAAGTAAAAAGCCGCCCCCGGAAGGGGGCAGCCAGTAAACAATTTGCGGTTGGCGAACCGTTCATGCGTCTTAAGACGCGGCTGTATCAGGCCCTTATAGGGCCAGTGCAAGCCACCGGCTTCGCCGGTGGTCTTGACTGTACGATGAGTGGTTGTGCCTTTATTGTGAATGCAACAGGCATCTGAAAGCAGAAGACTCAAGCGGAGGCTTTCACCCGACGAAAGGAAAAAACGGCGGGCTTGCGATAGCGGGAGTTAGAAATCTCGATGTAGTCCGGAGCCAGGTCGTGAATCCGGCTGTCAAAGGTGATTTCCGCTTCGTCGCCGGCATGGAGCACCTTTACAGGGGCGTCTCCGGATTCCGGAGGCAGGGTCCACATTCCGCAGCGGCCGTCAAAGCTGTTGTGGTGAATCTCAATATCGCCAGACTCCACCCGAAAGCGGTAAGTGGCCTTCCCGGGGGCCTGGGAAAAATCCATGGAGTAGCCATGCATGGCCAGCACCGGGTGAAGTGTTACATTTTGTTCGGTTTCCATTTCCATAATCGGGCATCTTCTTTCTCAAAAAATGGGATTCTGCACAGGCAGATCATTTCGTTTTTTCTATTTCATCCTTGGTTTGCAGCAGCACGTTGTAGAATTGCTCCGCATAGCCGCCGAAGGGATAATCCTCGTGATAGATCAAAATGTCCTTGTAGCGGAATCGGTTGTCCGGGCAGGGAATCTGCACCAGCTCATGCTGTTTGAGAACCTTTTCCGGCAGGGGAGAGACCCACATGTAGGTGGTGGGAACGTTGCTGAGAAAATCAAATTGGCTGCCCCGCTCATACAGGTAGATCCGTTTCCCGGGTTCGGATTCCGCCGGGTCATCGGTGCGCTCGGGCAGGAAGGTGTTGCTGGTATCGCCATGGAGCAGTTCTACATACCCTTTCAGATCGGCCGGATGCACTTCCGGTTTGCCTGCCAGCGGGGATTCCCGGGAGACCAGCAGCAGGTAGTCAAAAGTCCAGATCCGGCGGAACCGGAGCTTTTTCTGCTGCAGGGTCTGCATGATGTTGTCTTCCAATACATCCGGGTAGCGGATAATACCCAGATGAAATCCGTGGTAGAGAATATTGTCCACAGCTTCCCGGGAGTTGGTCTCGGAAAAGTTGATCTGAATCTGCTCCAGATTCTGAATTTCCTTGAAGAACTCCGTAAAGGCGTAGGTGATGTATGTCGCCCGGGGAATAGAAATGTTGATGGAGGCCTGCTGATCGTGACGCAGCCGGGTTTGCCGTTCCAGGTAATCCAGCTTATATACGATTTCTTCCGCAGTCTGAAGAAAGTCCTGACCGTCCTTGGTGACCGTGGTGCCGCCAGGGCCTCGCTGAAATACAGCGTAACCCAGTGTGCTTTCTAATTCTTTCATAGCCTTGCTCAGGCTGGACTGGGTGACATACAGGTTTTGAGCGGCCTGATTGATGGAACCACAGCGGGCGATTTCTACTGCGTATTTCATTTGCTTTACCGAGATATCCAGCATTTTAGCCTCACAATCTTTCTGCAACCGTCCTTCAACCGTGCTACATTATAGCGCGTTCAGCCCGGTTTTGGTAGCTGTTATTTTTCATATAGATATGAAAGAAATTCATATCAACGGAGTTAAAATACCTCTTTCTGGAGTTAGAGTCAAGCATCAATTACAGGTTCGTGGAAAAAATTGGAATAAAACTGTCGGACAACGGATTTGCCGGACTCAGATAGGAACAGAATGACGTTGCTTCCTGTATGCTGACAAAAAACATCTTTTTCAAATCTTTCAGACGTTTTACTCACAGAAATAGGAGAGAAACCTAAAAAGGAAGAGCGGGAAATGGGTGATCGCTGGGTGGTGGCCCGGCAGACCCCGGAAGGAATGGATTTGGGACGGGACTATGTGGCGCTTTCGGGCAGTGATCAAACCCAATTTGGTGTCGGTTTATCATCACAGTGGCCCTACTGGGACGGATTATCCGGAGTCTATAGCCCCTCAGAGCATTGGACGCAGTTGCGAAGTGGGTTTTGCACTTTCAGCCAAATGTTATGATTGCAGAATTCTCGGAAAAGCCCATGCCCACCCGCACCAGCTTCCGGGTAAGCGGCGTGGGCCGGATTGCCAAATTCCGGAAAACCGGTCTGGTGGCCCTGGAAACCTGCCCGGTCAGGCGGTATCTGCTGCCCAAGGCCCGGGTGATGAAGAAAGTAGTGATTCCGGAACCCTTCGAGGATGTGGCGGAGTATGGGGTGCAGACCAAGCAGTGGGACATCATGTGGATCAGGCGGTGCAGGAGTGCACCAGGTGGCATAAAATGGGGCTGCCGGCCTACACAATGTAACCATCTCCGCCCAGCAGGTATCGGATGACAACCTGGTCAATCACATTCTGGCTTGCGGCCGCTGGAGGCGGAGGTGTTCCGCAAGGAAATCCTGCACCATGCCGGTGGGACCCAAAATGGGGAAGAGAAGAACGCGCTGCCCCCGGCTGACAGATAATTTACAAGCCCCCGCTGCGAAAGCAGCGGGGGCTTCGTTATGCTTGTTTTCGGGTCCATTCCTGCCAGTCGTGGAGAAACAGCGTCACGGCCAGAAGATCGGCACAGCCGCCGGGGGAGAGATTCCGGCGGATAAATTCCCGGTCCAGCACCTCTATTTCCGAAGGCGCCGGCATGGGATCGTGTTCCAGCAGCCGGGCGACCCGGTCCATGGACGCTTTGGCTTGGTCCATGCCGCCCCGGGCAGCCATATTGGTGTCGGTGACATGCCCAATCAGGTATAGCAGGGCTATGGCGGCGGCGTGGTTCCGACCTTTTCCAGCGGCCAAAGCATTTTCCAGCGCAGGAAGCCCCACCTGAGAAACGGAGGGCAGTCCCTGGGCCACTTCGCCCCGGATGCCCCGGATGCCGTAATCCCGGTACAGCCGCTGACCAGCGGTTTGAGGCGTTTTCATGGCCCGCATGGCGGCAAAATCCGTCTCCATGGCTGTGCGGGTCATCTGGGCACACTCTGCCAGAATTTCCGGCAGATTTCCACAGGGCTGCTCCGGACGCCACAGCCGTCCAACGGCGCCGCAGACAACGCCCATGGTGAAAATGGCTCCCTTATGGGTGTTCACCCCATGGGTCGCGGAGAACATCACCGTTTCCGCCTGCAATCCGGCTTTGCGCAGCTGGCGGAAGGTTTCCTCCGGGGGAAGCTGCCGGGTTTCCTGGCCGATGGCAACGCACTGCCCCAGATAGGGGGCCAGGGCGCTGGCGCTGGCGGTGAAGGTGAAGATATCCATATCCTTGTGGCTGCCGCTGTTGGCCCGGTCTACCAGACCGGGCTTGGGTGTGGTGCAGACCTCATCCAGCAGGCCCTGGAGAGCCAGGGACGCAGCGGCCCGCCGGTCTTTCTCCAGGAAATGAGACTCCAGAATCCGCCGGGTAGCTGCCTGAAGCTCCGGCACGGTGTGAACCCGGCGGGAAGCACAGCCCCGTCCCGGAGCGCCGCAGACAATGCAGCGGCGGTTGTCTCCATCAGCTCTGCGCAGCTGCGCTCCACCGGGGGGCAGCACGTCCATGTCAAAGAGCCTGCCCAGGGGGCAGCTGTCTTCCAACCCTATACACAGATCTTTCACTGCCTGGGCATCTCCCGCCACGGAAAAATATCCTTCGCAGCCGGTGTCCCGGTATTCCAGCTCCCGGTGGAGCACCTCCATCCGGGCCTGGGCCAGGGCGTCTTCCAGCATCCGGCAGCCCTCCCGGAATCCTCTGCGGATCAGAGGACTGTCCTTTTCCGGGCCAGCGATGTTCAGAGTAAAGCAGATCAAGGGATGGGGAAAAGCGGCCAGCAGAGCCTGCTGGCGCTGGACCCGCTGCTCCCGGGCCAGCAGCATCTGGGGAAGGGTTACCTCCATGGCACGGCTCCTTTCAGTGGTGAATCAAGTCGGTGGCTTGGCGCAGGGCCTCCACCGTCCGGGCACCCTCCGCTCCGGCGAAATACCGGTAGGTGCTTTCCGGCAGCATGGAGCGTACTGCTTCCAGTTGGCCGTCGTGAATGGCCTGCCGGACAGTGCTGGCACTGATTACCTTCCCCTGGGTTTCCAGCCGGGGAATGATCCGGCACTCCAGCCCCATCCGGGGCATTGTCTGGGCCATGACCTCGTTGTACAGCTGGGTGGTGCGGCTGGTGGGCTCTTCCCCCACATACCGGCGCTGAATGCCCAGGGTTCCGGCAATCTTCCCGAACACCGCCAGATCCAGTGCCGCCTGGGTTCGCACCACATCCTCCTCATCTTTCAGGAAATAGCTGGGGAAGGTGGCGCTGCTGATGATGTAAGCGTCGGAGTCGTGGCAGATTACGTTGGGCAAATCGGCCACCCCTTCCACAACCAGCTGCTTGCGGACCCGGAAGGGAATTGGGCCTGCCTCCTGGCTGAGAACAAACAGATGCACTACATCATTTTCCCGGGCGGCCTGCTCCACCAGATGCCGGTGGCCCCGGGTGAAGGGATTGGCATTCATCACCACAGCGGCAATCCGATCCCCCTCCCGGCGGGTTTCGGCCAGCCGGGCGCAGTAGTCGGAAAAGCCGCTGCGACGATTTTCCATGAAGACCAGTTTTTCCGGAACCCGAGCGATTTCGTAATAGCCCAGATCCGACAGGAACTTGGCAGAGGTGACTTTGGTATAGAGAAACAGCCGGAAATTCCCCCGGGCGGCCTGATAGTCCGTCAGATGACTGACAATCCGGTTCAGCAGGCCCTCACCCTGGTGCCGGGAGGACACCGCCAGACACCGCAGGGTGTTTTCAAAGCAGCTGCCAGTGGCAATCAGTTCACCCTCGTCGTCAAAGATGCCGCAGGTGTAGTCCAGGTTGCCGTCCAGCCGGATGCCTTCCTGATGGAGCAGCGCTTCCACCTGTTTGTGGTCCCGGCTCCGAGGGGAGATGGCCTCTACGGTTTCATACATGGATTGTCCTCCTTTTGTCAGTTCAGGCAAAGCCCAGCACGCCGAAAATCAGCAGACCGGACAGGGCGCTGAGAATCAACAGCTTGGGAATGCTGACTTTGAATTTCAACAGCAGCACTGCGTCCACAATACCAATGATCACGCTGGGAATGTGGACACTGCCGGCAAGAAAATAGTTGCTCATGCTCAGGGAAATCAGAACGCCCAGCACCATGCCGAAGCAGGCAGGACGGACACCCACCAGAATCCGCTGCATGACGGAGCTGTCCTTGAATCGCTGGAAGCATACCGCTGCCAGTGCGCACAGCGTCAGACTGGGCGTCAGGGTACCCAGATTGGCGGCGATGGCTCCGGGGATTCCGGCAGCCTGCATTCCGGCAAAGGTGGCGCAGTTCAGGCCCAGAGGACCAGGGGTCATCTCCGCGATGGCTACGATATCCGTCACCTGGTCCACGGTCATCCAGCCGTGGCCGAGAACCTCGTTGGAGATCTGGGGAATCATGGACAAGCCGCCGAAGCTGCCGAATCCGATGAGCAGAAAGCTCCAGTACAGCTTAAGCAGCACCATGTTTCTTTGCCTCCTTTCCGGCGTAGACCGTGCCCACAATCAGGCCGGATACCACGCCGATCAGCACCAGCACAATGGGATTGACGGAGGTGAACAGGTACAGTCCCAGACAGATTGCCACGATGGCGTAGCAGGGCGGGTACTGAACGCTGCCCTTGGCAAGACCCACGGCGGCACCCAGAATGATGGGCACCACGGCGGCCTGCATTCCTTCCATGGCAGCCATGACCCAGTAGTTGGTCCGGAAGGCCTGGTAGAAGAAGCTGATGACGATCAGCACCAGCATTGGGGGGAAGCACATTCCGAACACACAAATCAATCCTCCGGGCAAACCACCCACCCGATAGCCGTAGAGCATGGCTACGTTGGAAATCATAACACCGGGAAGACTCTTCGCTACGCTGGTCAGATCCAGCAGCTCCTGAGAGGTCAGGGTTTTCTTTTTTTCTACGTACAATTGCTGCATCTGGGCGATAATGCTCCAGCCGCCGCCAAAGGTGAAGCATCCGAACCGGAAGAACTCCCCCAGCAGCACGGTGTATTCTTTCAATGACAACGTATAAACCACCTCTAAATTTCTGTATACTGATGGGATTATACCACGATTTTAAGGGCTTTGCAATGAAGAAACGCCCCGGTTGCCCGGAGGAATTCGGGCAGCCGGGGCGCAATGGAGGAGACGAAGCGAAAAGATCCTGGGAATTACTTCATCAGCGGCACGATGCCGGTGATGGCAGCCATGGCGATGAAGATCACGAAGATGCCCACAGCCCACTTGGCGGACTCTCTCTGCCACTCGCCCATGTCCAGTCCGGTCAGGTTCAGCAGCAGGTAGATGAAGGCAACCAGGGGGCTGAGCAGGTGGAAGGCCTGGCCCAGCAGGGAAGCGGTGCCAATCTCCAGAGCGGTGAAGCCGTAGGAGTAACCGGCCTCGGCGAACACAGGCAGAACACCGTAGTAGAAGGCGTCATTGGACAGCAGGAAGGTACCGGGGGCGGAGACAATCGCCATGATGAGGCCCCACAGACGGCCCAGCTGAGGCGGGATCAGGGAGATCAGGCTGGCGGCCAGGGCGTCGGACATACCGGAGTTGGTGAACAGACCCATGAAGATGCCGGCGGCGAACACCAGGATAACCACCTGCAGGGCGTCGCCTGCGTTGTCGGAGATCCGGGCCTTCTGCTCCTTGATGGTCTTGTAGTTAATCATCAGGGCCAGACCAGTGCCAACCAGGAACAGGAACATGGAGGGGAAGGTGCCCAGCACCAGCATCACCACAATGGCGATGGTCATGATGGCGTTGATCCACACATTCTTGGGACGCTTCAGGGCGGCATCCTCGGGGGACTCCGGAGCCATCAGAGCGGAGAGGTCTTCTGCGGACAGGTTTTGAATGCCCACTCTCTTGCGCTCCTTCATGCCCAGGTACACGGCCACGCCCAGCATGTAAATCACGGAGACCACCATGCCGGGAATCAGGGCACGCAGAATGGTCTGCTCGTCCACACCGGGCTGACCCTGCAGCACGGAGATCACACGGGCGGTGGGGCCGCCCCAGGGCAGCAGGTTCATGATGGTGTTCATCAGGATCACCAGAACACCCAGGTTCATCATTTTCAGGTTCAGCTTTTTATAGATGGGAATAAACGCGGTGCAGCAGATCAGGGTCGTGGTGGTGCCGTCGCCGTTCAGGGAGACACAGGCGGCCACAATGGCGGTGCCCAGCAGCACCTTCACGGGATCGCCCTTGGCAAAACGGATCATGGCCCGGGTGACGGGGTCAAACAGACCGGCGTTGAGCATGATGGCGAAGTACAAAATGGCGAACAGCAGCATAATGCCGGTGTTGGCGGTCTGCTGTACGCCGGCCACCGTCCAGTCGCCGATGATCAGAATCTGATCCCACAGGGTCACGCTGGCGGCATCCACTCCATTGGCGGCGGCAACCAGCTCGGTGTACTGGCCCAGGAAGGCACCCAGCAGGGTAAATACCAGCGGTACCAGCAGCAGGGCCGTGAACGGCTGCATTTTTTTGGTCATGACCAGTGCCAGGAAGACAATGATCATTGCCCATGCGATGATTGTCATGGTCATTGGGATAGTTCCTCCTAATTTGATTTGGCGGAACTTGGGCATCGGCTCCGGTATTCCGTGTTCAAGTTCCATTTTTTGAATTGACCGGGATACGCAGGCAGGACAGCACAGACGGGTCAGAGAAGAGGGCAGTCGGTGAGAGGAGGAGAAGTGACAAAATTGAATACCGAGTTAGAATTGTTTGGGTACCGGCTGCCTGTCTTCTCTGCCGGACTGTCTGGCCATGCTATTTCCTCCGGGAAAACTCCCGGTAGAGGACGTTTTTTACAGCTCCAGGGGCTTGATTTTCCGGACCACGTCCAGGATGGTGCCGTCCCGGGCTTCCAGAACCGCAACCACCTTGTCTTCCCACTCCAGATCATCGGGGCGGCCCACCAGGGAGTAGGCTTTTTCCTTCAGACTCTCGATGGTGACGTGGGGGATGCCGGCCTTGTCCAGGCATTCGATCAGGTCAGGACGCAAGGGGTTCACGGCGATGCCGTAATCGGTGACCAGCACGTCCACACAGTCGCCGGGAGTTGTGACGGTGACAACTTTCTCGCAGACGGTTGCCATCCGGCCCCGTGTCAAGGGGGTGACGATGACGCACACCTTGCTGCCGGCAGCGGTGTCGGGGTGACCACCGGGGGCGCCCCGGAGCACACCGTCAGAGCCGGTGAGCACGTTGACGTTGAATCCGGTGTCGATTTCCAGAGCCGCCAGGACCACGAAGTCCAGCTTGTTGACGAAAGCACCCTTGTTGGCGGGGTTGGCGTACTGGGAGGCAGACATCTCATAGTGTCCGGGGGTCTGATTGATGGAGTTGACCGCATCCAGGTCAAAGTCCTGCACGTCGATGACCTTGCCGACCTTGCCTTTCTTCAGCAGTTCCACCATGGGGCCGCAGATGCCGCCGATGGCCCAGCCCATCTTGATGCCCCGCTCGTCCATGTACTTCTCCAGGAAGAGGTTCGCTGCCAGGGAGGGGCCGCCCACGCCGGTCTGGAAGGAGAAGCCGTCTTTGAAATAGGGGGTGGCGGCGATCACCTTGGCCACGTTTTCCGCCATCATCAGATCCCGGGGATTCTGACTGATCCGGGCAGCGGCGGAGGCGATCTTCTTGGGGTTGCCGATGGAATCCACCACCACCACGGCGTCCACGTCAATGGCTTCCACGGAAGCGGGGAAGTTGGGGAAGTCCACCAGACAGTCGGTGACGACTACCACATGGTCGGCATACTTGGCGTCGGTCATGGCGTAGCCCAGGCTGCCGCAGTTGGACTTGCCGCCGATGCCCCGGCAGTTGCCCACACAGTCGGAGGTGGGGGCGGCCACGAAGGCGATGTCGATGTGAACTTCGCCGGCTTCAATGGCACGGGGGCGTCCGCCGTGGCTGCGGATGATGGCGGGAGTCTTCAGCTTGCCTGCGGAGACCACTTCGCCCATCCGGCCCCGGATGCCCGAGGTCTGGATGCCCACGACCTTGCCCTGCTCGATGTAGTCGGCGATGGGATCATGGGCGTTGCCCAGAGAGGTGGCGGCAATGGTCAGGTTATCCAGGCCCAGCTCTTCAATGGCGGCCTTCATGACCATGTTCACCACGAAGTCTCCGTCCCGGAGGTGGTGGTGGAAGGAGAAGGTCATGCCGCTCTTGGCGCCGCACTGACGCAGGGCGTCAGCCAGGGTTGCCACGATCTTGCTTTCCTGGGGCTTCTCGTACCGGCGGGTGCGGGGGGCAGCCTTCTGGATGTATTTGCCGTCCATGTACTGCTTGCCCTGATACACTTCCTTGCCGTTTACCAGCAGGAAATCAGGAATTTCACGTCCTACTGCATTTTTCATACCAGATCCCCCTCATACATACCGCAGGCCTTGGCCAGCCGCAGCGTCCGCCGGGCGCCGGGAATAAAGGCCACGTCAATCATCTTGCCGTCCACGGTGAACACGCCCACACCGGCCTTGGACTGCTCCTCGAAGGCCCGGACGATCTTCTCCGCCTGACGGATTTCTTTTTCGGTGGGTGCGAACACCTGGTGTACAAAGCGGATCTGCTTGGGGTTGATCAGGCTCTTGCCGTCAAAGCCCATGGCCTTGTTCTGCAGAACCTCGGCCCGGAAGCCTTCCTCGTCGTCCAGGTTGGTGAACACGGTGTCGAAGCACTGGATTCCGGCCGCTCTTGCCGCCAGCAGCATCTGTCCCCGGGCGGCAAGCATATCCACGCCGTCGGGCTGGAAGGTGGTCTGCATGCACTTGCGGAAGTCACCGCCGGAGATTGCCACGCCGAACATCCGGTCGGAAGCGGCGCAGATCTCATAGGCGTTCAGGATGCCCTTGGGGCTTTCCAGTGCGGCCATCAGCAGAGTGCGGCCCACTTCAACGCCGAATTCCTTTTCGGCAGCTTCCACAGCGGCCTCAATGGTGTGGACATCCTGGGCGCTTTCGCACTTGGCAATGCGGATGCCGTCGGCGCCGCCGGCCACACAGACCCGGACATCTTCCTGCCAATGGGGGGTGTCCAGTCCGTTGATCCGGACGATGACTTCGGTAGAGCCATAGTCAATGGTGGTCAGGGCGTGGTACAGGCTGAACCGGGCGGCGTCCTTCTGGTTTTCCGCCACGGCGTCCTCCAGGTCCAGCATAATGGAGTCGCAGCCGTAGATATAAGCGTCTTTGATCAGGCCGGGCTTCTGTGCGTTCATGAACATCATGGTCCGGCGCAGCCGGAACCGTTCGGGCTTGGGACGTTTGATCATCTGACAGCACCTCCCCAGGGAATGTTGGATGCGGAAGCATCGCAGCTGCGGAACACGGCACACTCCACCCGGGCTTTCAGGGTGCAGTCCAGGGCACCCTTGTCCACCACGGTGACGGCGGCGTTTTCTACGCCCAGCCGCTGCAGGGTATCCAGGACAGTGGCCTTGATCTGACGGCCGTACTGGTTCATCACGCTGCTGCTCAGCTCCAGGGAAATGCCGTTGCCGGGCTCCACGGTGACCAGGCAATCGCTGGATTCCAGAGTGCCGGCGGATGCGGATTTCTGAATTTCCATGTTAGCTCCTCCGTTCGTTCATTTTTTCGTTAAACACAGTTTACGACTTTTTCAATATAATTTCAAATATATACTTTTTATTGAGCACATAATCTTCGTACTATGAATCGACATTTTTCTTGACAATTATAGGAAAAATATTATGATATAAATAAAGGAAATATAATGCTGTTTGTGCGGATCTGCCAATTTAGAGGAGAGAAATTATGAACCTGAAACAGGCACAGTATGTCAAGACCATTGCTGAGTGCGGAAGTATCACCGCAGCGGCAAAAAAACTGTTTGTCAGCCAGCCTTCTCTCAGTCAGATGCTCCGGCAGATCGAGCAGGAGATCGGCCTGCCCATTTTTGACCGGAGTACCTCGCCGCTGCGGCTGACCTACGCCGGGGAAAAATACCTCTACGCCGCCGAGCGGATTCTGGCGGCCAACAGCGAGCTGGAAAGTCAGCTCAAGGAAATCAAACAGGAGCATGCCGGACGGCTGCGGCTGGGAATCAGCGTCACCCGGGCCATGCAGGTGATGCCGTTGGTGCTGCCCATTTTTGTTCCCATGTACCCCAATGTGAATCTGGAACTGACGGAAAGTGGCTCGGCTACTTTGGAGGAACTGCTCCAAAGCGGCAGTATCGACCTGGCCCTGGCGGCTTTGGAGTCCACCAGCACCAACCTGGCCTATGAGCTGATTGAAAAGGAAAATGTGGGGATTCTGGCGGGCCGGGATTCCGCTACTGCCAAACGCTTCCGGTCAGGAAAGGCCATTTCCCTTACCGATACCGAAGGGGACAGCTATGTCTGCCTGACCAAAGGACACTCTTCCCGGGTGGTGCAGGACAAACTGTTCCGGCGCTATGGCTTTGCGCCCCATGTGCTGTTGGAGACGGACTCCCTGGAGGTGGGCCGCCGGGTGGCGGTGGAGGCAGGGGCCTGCATGGTCCTGTCCGACATCTATGTGGATGACTACGTGCACCAGCATCGGGGGGAGTTCTTCAAGTTGAAGGATTACGAAAACTACCGGCATTTTTACGCGTGCTACCGCAAGGATGAGTTCATCCCCATGTACATCCGGGATTTTATCCGGATTACCACCCGGGTTTTGTCCCAGCATCGAAAATTTCCGGATTGATTCTTGACGTTTTGTCTTTTTTCGGGTATACTGATCATGTATTGGGCGGTATGCCTTGATCCACGTCTGTCAGGGAAAATTCTGACAGACGTTTTTTCATGCGGAAGCATGGCGAAAATCACGCCCATGAAGATTGATAACAGATGTGAGGATGTGGAGAAATGACACGCAACTCGAACCGATGGATTGGCTTCGCACTGGTGGTGCTGGGAAATGTGGGCTATGCTCTGGCGGTGAAGTTGTTTTTGCTGCCTGCGGGCCTGATCAGCTGCGGCACCACGGGCATTGCCCTGGCGGTGAACAGCCTGACCCAGATTCCCATTTCCCGGTTTATTTTTTGCTTTAATGTGGTGATGCTGTGCCTGGGATGGTGGTTCCTGGGGAAGCGCTTTGCCCTGAGCACGGTGTTTTCCTCCCTGTTTTACCCCATTGCCCTGGAAGTGCTTAACGGGCTGTTTCCCGATGTGCGGATTACAGAGGAGGAACTGCTGAATGTGGTGTTTGCCGGGCTGGGACTGGGGATTTCCCTGGGCGCGGTGATGCGGGGCGGTGCCTCCACCGGCGGCATGGACATTCCGCCGCTGATTTTGAACCGGTTTTTCCACATCCCGGTGTCGGTGAGCCTGTGGACCTTTGACTTCTGCATTCTCCTGGCCCAGATGTTCCACCATACCATGGAGGACTTGCTCTACGGCATTCTGCTGATTATGGTGATTTCTTTTGCCTTGAACCGGGTTCTGCTGCTGGGCACCAGCCGTACTGAGGTGAAGATTGTCAGCACCCGGCCCGACGCCATCCGCACCGCTATTTTGTCCCAGGTGGACCGGGGAGTGACCCTGCTTCACGGCCAGGGCGGTTACCTGAAAACGGAAACGGAGCTGATCCTCAGTGTGGTGTCCAACCATGAGCTGCCCAAGATCCAGCGGCTGGCCCGGGAGATCGACCCGGACTGCTTCATGATCGTCAGCCGGGTAACGGAGGTCTGGGGCAGGGGCTTCTCCCGGGGAAAGCACTACGGGGAAGAATCCCAATCCCCTGCAAAATAAATAAAAACATGGGGGCAGACCTGGAAAATCCGGGCCTGCCCCCACGCTGTATCAGCGGGGAAATCTTAAATTGTCAGTTCCAGACCCACGGGGCAGTGGTCAGAGCCGGTGACCTCCATGTGGATGGGGGTATCGGTGATGGCCGGAGCCAGCCGGTCGGAGACGAGAAAATAGTCAATGCGCCATCCGGCATTGTTTTTCCGGGCGTTGAACCGGTAGCTCCACCAGCTGTAAATGCCGGTGGCGTCGGGATTGCGGTAGCGGAAGGTGTCGGTGAATCCGGCGTCCAGAAGCTTTCCGAAGCTTTCCCGCTCCTGATCGGAAAAACCTGCGTTGCCCCGGTTGGAAGCGGGGTTTTTCAGGTCGATCTCCTGATGGGCCACGTTCAGGTCGCCGCAGACGATCACCGGCTTTTCCTGATCCAGCCGGGTCAGGTACTCCCGGAAGGCGGCATCCCATTGGAGCCGATGGTCAATCCGGGCCAGCCCCTGCTGGGCGTTGGGGGTGTAGCAGGTGATCATGTAGAAGTCCGGATATTCCAAGGTGATCAGACGTCCCTCAGTGTCCAGGGCCTCCACGCCCAGCCCGTAGCGGACGGACAGGGGCGCTTCCCTGGCGAAAATAGCGGTTCCGGAATAGCCCTTTTTCTGGGCATAGTTCCAGAACTGGTGGTAGCCGGGCAGCTCCAGCTGAATTTGTCCGGCCTGGAGTTTAGTCTCCTGCAGGCAGAAAAAATCCGCGTTGCTCTGATCAAAATAGTCCTGAAAGCCTTTGCCCAGACAGGCACGCAGACCGTTTACGTTCCAGGAAATACATTTCATTGGGTTTCCTCCGTGGCGGCAGGGGTGCCGCTGTCATATAACGTCAGAGTTTGGGTATTCATGGACACCTTCCGGGTGCCGCTGGTGATGGTAACGGCCTGAGCCTGGGTAAAGTCCAGAATGGTCAGCGTCAGGCAGGCGCAGGCCAGGGAAAACTCGGACTCGGTCAGGCTGCTGCGGGTATCGCTGAGCTTGACCTGAATCACGCCTTCCCGGTTCTCAATGGAAATCAGGGTGCAGGACCCTGGAAGGGGAGATTTCAGCCCCTCTCCGGAAGGCCCCATCAGATACAGATGCATCAGATAGGAAAGATCCCCGGCATGCCCGGTGATTTCCTTCTGTTCCTTGCGGATGGGGTCGGACATCCGGTCTGCGTACCCGGCGTCCAGATAATAAAAGGAGGCCGTATCATAAGCGCTGTCCAGCCGGCAGCCGGACAGCAGCAGACAAACAGCCAGAGCGCCGAACAGCCATCGTTTCATGTCTTGTCCACCTCCGCATCAAAGGCAGGGAAGGTCACGGTGAAGGTGCTTCCCTGGCCCAGCACGCTGTAAACCTGAATCTCGCCCCGGTTGCGCTGGACAATGGTCCGGACAATGGACAGTCCCAGTCCGCTGCCGCCGGTGGCCCGGGAACGGGCCTTGTCCACCCGGTAGAACCGTTCAAAGATGTGGCTCAGGGCGTCCTCGGGAATTCCTGCGCCGGTGTCGCTGACCTGAAGGACCGCATTGTCTTCCTCACGGTACAGCCGCACGGAGAGAATGCCCCCGGGCTGGTTGTACTTGATGCCGTTTTCCATCAGATTGAAGACAATCTGATACAGATCGTCCTCCAGAATCAGAATCGGGGTGTCCGAATCCAGATCCAGCTGGAAGCTCACCTTGGACTGCAGGGCATTCTGCTTGAGCATCCGGGCCACCCGGCGCACGGTGGGGGCCATATAGATGATTTCGCTTTCCTGGCTGGCGGCGTCCTCCGCCCGGGTCAGGGACAGCAGTTTGGCGGTCATTCGGTTCAGCCGCTCCGCTTCATCGCCGATGTCTCCCACAAATTCCCGGACAGTTTCCAGATCCATGTCGTACTGCAAAATGGAATCCGCCAGCAGCTTGATGGAGGCCAAGGGCGTTTTCAGCTCGTGAGAGGCGTCGGAGACAAAACGGCTGCGCTTCTCCTCGGAATTTTTCAGCCGCTCCGTCAGATCGTTGAATTCGTTGCCCAGAATGGTCAGCTCGTCATTGCCGCCCATGTTCACTTTGTGAGTATAGTCTCCCTCCTGGATGATCCGCATGGAGGTCATAATCCGGTTCAGCCGCCGGGAAAAGGTGAAGGAGAACAAAATGGTGAACAGAATCACGACGGCTTCCAGCAGAAGGCTGATCCGCAGAACCGTCCGCTGCATGGACTGAATCAGACCGCCCTGCACCGTGTCGTATTCGGTGATATACACGCAGCCCACCATGGTACCGGAGTAGTCAATGGGGGCGGCAGCCCGGGTGTCCACGGTTCCGTCGTGATACTTCCAGGAGCAGACGTCATTGCCTTCCATGGCGGTGAGGATCTCCGGGAACAGAACGTAAGTTCCGGCGGCCTCTCCCGCACTGTCGAACAGGGCGCTGCCGCTGGTGTCGGTGACGATCAGGCGGGTTACCTTCAGACTTTCCATCTGGCTTACCGCCTGGGCCACGGTGGTGGGATTGAGCACCTCCAGCTTTCCAATTTCGTCGGAGGCCAGCAGGCACTTTTCCACCATGGAGGTCTTTTTGCTTTCGTAAAACAGCTCCTGGCAGGTTTGGGAGCAATAGATGTTCAGAATCAGCAGCACAACAAAGGTGATGACCACGTAGGTCATGCCGTACCGGAACTGGGTTTTGCTGTAGCCGCTGTATCGGGATGCCTTATTTTCGGAAATAATAACCAACGCCCCACTTTGTCAGAATGTATTTTGGCTCCGCCGGATTTTCTTCCAGCTTCTCCCGCAGACGGCGGATGTGAACGTCCACGGTGCGGATGTCGCTGCGGTATTCATAGGCCCAGATGGTGTCCAGCAATGCCTCCCGGGAATAAACCCGGTTGGGATTGCGCATGAGAAACTCAATCACATCGAATTCCTTGGCGGTCAGTTCAGCGGGCTGTCCGTTGCGGTAGGCGTTCCGCCCGGCCAGGTCCAGGGAGATGGTGCCGATGGTCAGGGTATTGGTCTCCTGCTTTTTTTCGGTGCTTCCTGCCCGGCGCAGCAGGGCCCGAATCCGGGCCTTCAGTTCCAGAATGTTGAAGGGCTTGGTCAGGTAATCATCCGCCCCGTGGTCAAAGCCGATGAGCTTGTCCATATCATCGGTTTTTGCGGTGAGCAGAATAATGGGCACGTCGGAAAATTCCCGGATTTTCCCGCAGGCGGTAAAGCCGTCCATGTTGGGCATCATCACATCCAGGACCACCAGGTCCGGGGATTGCTCCTGCACCGCCTGGACTGCTTCCAGACCGTCGGAGCCGGTAATCACCTCATATCCTTCGTTCTGCAGATTAAAGCGGATGCCTTTTACCAGCAAAGCCTCGTCATCCACCACCAATATTTTCATAAGCTCACCCTCCGATGGTAATATAGTCCAAAATGGCTTCCAGCCGTTTTTCTCCGATGCCCTCCACGTTCATCAGCTGGTCCGGGGAAGAGAAGGGGCCGTTTTCATCCCGATAGGCAATGATCCTGCCTGCCAGCACTTCACCGATGCCGGGCAGGGCCTGAAGCGCCTCCGAATCCGCCTGATTGATGTCCAGGGGAAAGGAAACTTCTTCGGCCCCGGTGGTTTCCACGGATGCGGCGGTGCTGGCCTGGGTGGGTTCGGTACACATGGATTCCGGCAGGGAGACAATTACGTCGCCCCGGGTCAGATTCCGGCCCAGGAAAAAGCCCAGGGTGATTCCGGCGAACAGGGCGCCTGCCAGAAACAGCAGATAGATTGGCTGTTTTTTCAAAGGAATCCGCCTCCTGCATTGACGGCAAGGGAAAAAACTGCTATAATGCACACATATTATACACGATTTTTTACGGCCGGACAAGTCCGGCAAGGATATCTTGAGGGTAAAATATGAAAAAATTCAAGCGTTTGATTCCGTTGCTCCTGTGTGCCGTGCTGATGCTGCAAATGGCAGCCCTTCCGGCTTCTGCCGCTCAGGCCACCGAGACCCAGGCTGCCCAGACCGGGCAGACCCAGAGCGGAGAGACACAGGCCACCGCCGCCACGGAAGCGGAGTTCGGTGCCGTGAGCATTGACAGCGGCTGCCGCACCATTGATGGGAAAATCCCTCTGGCCGGAGCGGAGCAGAAGCTGGATACCGCCCAGGCGGCTTTTTTGTACGAAGTGAACACGGATACGGTGGTCTATTCCTTCAACCCGGATATGCGGCTGGCGGCCGGCGGCCTTGCCAAGGTGGTTACCGCCATTGTGGCGCTGCAATACTGCCAGCTGGATGATGTGGTCGTCGTTCAGAGCGGTATCAAGAGCCGGCTCCCCGTGAGCAGCCTGACCATGGATCTGACCAGTGAAGAAGAAGTAACCGTTCGGGATTTGCTCCACGGTTTGCTGCTGACCTATGCCAACGATGCGGCGGTGGTGCTGGCGGAGCATGTCTCCGGCAACCGGCAGGGCTTTGTGCCGCTGATGAACCAGTGGGTGCAGCAGATCGGCTGTACGGGAACGGAGTTTGCCACCGTCCACGGTGTGGATGGCGGTCAGTCCCTGACCACGGCCCGGGACATGGCGAAGATTGTCCGGGAAGCCGTCAAGAACGAAACCTTCCGGGAGATTTTCGGCACAACGGAATATGATATGGCTGCCACCAACAAGTCCGAGGCCCGGGCAACCATGCACACTTCCAACTATATGCTGGACAACTACGTGATCCCGCAGTTCTACGACAAGCGGGTGACGGGAGGAGTCCAGACCTATGAGACCAGTTCCGGCGCCTGTATGGCAATTACTGCCACCAGCAGCGATGAAAGTATGGAATACATCGGCGTCGTGATGGGTTGTGTCCGTGTGTACGCGGAGAACGGCTGGCAGCCGATTACCTACGGCAACCTGGAAGAAATGACCACCATGCTCAAAATGGGCTTTAATGACTACAAGGTCAACCGGATACTCTACAACGGCATGACTTTGAGCCAGGTCACGGTGGACGGCGGCGAGTGCAGCGCCGTGGCCATGGTCAAGGAGAATGTGGATTCGGTGGTCCCTTCCGGTGCGCAGATGAACAACCTGAGCGTGAACCTGACCGTGCGGGACGGGGGCCTCAGCGCCCCCATCAGTGCAGGGGATGAAATTGGAACTGTGTCAATTTGGTACCGGAACTCCTGCATGGGCGAAGCGTTGGTCTATTCCATGGGTGAGGTTCGGGCGTCTGGAAATACCGGTGTGACCATCCGCTCCACGGCAGTGCGAAGCGACGGGGGAGACTCCGGAATCTGGTCGGTTATTGGCACCATCTGTGTCATTGTGCTGGGACTGGTGGCGGCATATCTGGTAGTCAACGCCTATATGCGTTCCCGGATTCGGGCCCAGCGACGCCGCCGCAGAGCCAACCGGCGGAGGATACGCTGATGCAGACCTGGGAGGAACTGAAAAAAAACTGCCTGGACTGCACCCGCTGCGGCCTGTGTGAAACCCGACACCATGTGGTATTCGGGGTGGGCCGGGAGGATGCGGATGTCATGCTGGTAGGGGAGGGCCCCGGGGAGCAGGAGGATCTGTCCGGCATTCCCTTTGTGGGGCCAGCGGGAAAGCTGCTGGATGATATGCTTTCCATCATCGACCTGAGCCGGGAGCAAAATTGCTATATTGCCAACATTGTCAAATGCCGACCGCCCCGAAACCGGGACCCTATGGAGACGGAGCAGGATGCCTGCATCAGTTACCTGAACCGACAGATTCAGCTGGTACAGCCTAAAATACTGATCTGCCTGGGCAGAATTGCCGCCAAGCGGCTGATTGACCCGGACTACCGGATCACCCGGCAGCACGGTCAGTGGGTGCAGAAGGATGGAATCTGGATGAGCGCCATCTATCATCCCTCCGCACTGCTGCGGGACGTGGGAAAACGGCCGGAAACCTTTGACGATCTGCTGGCGATCCGGGCAAAAATCCAGGAAATTCACGCAAAAGTATAAATATTGCTTGACTTTTGGCCCGCATTTCAGTATAATAAACGGGCTAAAGGTATGCTAGTGTAGCACAGTCGGTAGTGCATCTCACTCGTAATGAGAAGGTCGCCTGTTCGAGTCAGGTCACTAGCTCCAGAAAAACCACTGGATTTCATGGGATTTCCGGTGGCTTTTCTTCGCTCTTGGAACTGTTAGGATGCTCTGGATTTTCTCAAAGCGGACTTGCCTGCGAAAATCAGTCTTTCTGCGCTGCCCGCATGGCGCAAAGACACTGTCGGCAAAATGAGAAAAAACCGCTGATTGCTGCACCTCAGTGCAGATCAGCGGTTTTCTTGATGGGACTGTTGACTGTATGGTAGGATTTCAGTCAGAAAGGCAGGGGGCTTCATCCAGAATCCATGGAAGTTCTGCGAAGAACATCACATAAAAATACGGCTCCGGGAAATTAGGAGCGCCGTATGGATAGCAGTCGTGCCCACAGCAGCCGGAACCCCAGTCAAAACGGATGGTATCGTTTGGACGAGGGTCATCTGTCATAATTCCTGCAACACGGTAACTGAATTGATAGAGGTGTCCAGCATCGGTGGGGGAAAGCTCACATACATAGGTGGGCTTTTCCGGTAAAACGCCAAGGGGCAGCACAATCTCCGTCACAGCAGAGGGAAGCAGACCCTTCTTGGCCAGGGCAAGGAAATTTTGGCAATCCCCGCATTCACAGCTCCAGCCTTCTGATTGTTCGTACCATTCTTTTGTAGCGGTCCGGTCTACTTCTACGGGATAATCCCAGATTTTCCAATGCTCCAACTTTCACGCCTCCTTCGGCTGAGTGCCTGTGCAGGGACCAGCGCTCATCCAGATTTCAAAAGGCAGTCACTTGCCTTTTTCCAAAGAGCATATGATGACAGAACCCATAATCACAATGGAGAGAATGGGGTCAAGTTCAGGCCAGTTCATCATCTCGTAACCGAGGGCGCTTCCCAAATAACCAACAAGAATGGCCGCAGCGGAAGCTGCAATCGCTTTCTTCATACATTCCCACTCCTGTCCTAGTTTCTCTTTCACCAAATCGATCTGCCGAGAAGCCTCCGCTTATGGAAGTACCGGCAATTCTCCCTCGGCTGCCGCTTCCGCTTCATATTGGAAAGATTGATATTTTCCTCCCACATCAGCGGATGTGAAGTAGTCCTGATCCATACCGGTAGCCCAGATTCTTCCGGACTTGACAGCAATCGCAGAATAGATTACTTCATAAGCGGTGCCGTCAGAGAGATGGAACCGGAAACTGGTCACGGAGCCCCCGGCAACGGGTTCTGTTTCCTGATTCCTCAACGTAAGACCATTGAGAAATTGATATAAATCCTGAATATCCTCCTGCTCTGTCAGTACCTTTTTCTCCGCCTCAGTCGGGTCAATGAAGTAGAACATCTCCACATGTTCCACGTCAGCAGCTTCAAAGGGTAAAGAAAGGGATACTTCCTGACTGCAGCCGCCCAGGATCAGGCACAGCACGATGGCAAGAACGAAAGCAAATTGTTTTTTCATGGCAAATA
>DVFK01000011.1 GCA_018713285.1 Candidatus Faecousia excrementigallinarum | reverse complement strand
TGGTGCGAGAGATGGGACTCGAACCCACACGGCATAACCACACGCACCTCAAACGTGCTTGTCTACCATTCCAACACTCTCGCAGCTACGCCAAGCTATTATAGCTTAGGTATAAAGATTTGTCAATAGATTTTTCAGGAAAAATCTGCCGGGGCTTTTGGTTGTTTTCCCGGGGGAACTGTGGTATACTGGAAAAAACTGCGGAAAAGGAGCGTTTCTATATGACCCGATTTTTTGTGACGCCGGAGGAGATGGCCATGAAGACCCCTTGCCTGACAGGGGATAACGCAGCCCATGCCAGAGTCCTTCGCCTGAAACCGGGGGAGCAGGTGCTTTTGTGTGACGGTCAGGGGCAGGAATGCCTTTGCCAGGTGGAGAATTTGACCCCGGAGGGGCTGGAGCTTACGGTGCTGGAACGGCGGGAAAGCTGCACGGAAGCCCGGGTCCGGGTCAGTGTATACATGGCCTTTCCCAAGGGGGATAAGCTGGAGCACGTGATTCAAAAGGCCACGGAGCTGGGGGCTTACGAGATTGTGGCCTTTCCCTCCACCCGGTGCGTCTCCCGCCCGGATGCCAAGAGCCTTACGAAGAAGCTGGAGCGGTGGCAGAAGATTGCAGCCTCTGCTGCTGAGCAGTCCGGCCGGGGGAGGGTTCCCCAGGTGCTGGTGCTGGGAAGCTACCAGGAGGCCCTGAAACGGGCAGCCCAGGCGGATTTGGGACTTTTGTTTTACGAAAACGAACAGGCTACCACCTTGCAGATGGCCATGACCGGGTTCTCTGGCTCCAGCCTGAGCCTGCTTACCGGCCCGGAAGGGGGACTGGAAGCTTCCGAGGTGGAGAAGGCCCAGGAGGCAGGGCTTCGGGTCTGCACCCTGGGAAAGCGGATTCTACGGTGCGAAACGGCGCCTCTTTGCGCCCTGTCTGCGGTGATGTACGCCACAGGGGAGTTTTGAAAAAACCGGCGGGGAAATCCGCCGGTTTATTTATGGTATTTGCTCCCGGCCTGAATGGCCTCCGCCCGGTACAGCTGTTCCAGCACCATCACCCTTGCCAGATGATGGGGGAAGGTCATGGGGCTCATGGAGAGCTTCAAATCCGCCCGGGCCTTTACCTGGGGGGCGATGCCAAAGGAGGAGCCGATCAAAAAGCAGGCGCTTCCTTTGCCGCTGAGCTTCACCTGCTCCATCTGCCGGGCCAGGGCTTCCGACGACAGGAGCTTTCCCTCCGGGGTCAGGACACAGAACCAGGAACCTTTGGGAATTTTCGCAAGAATGGCCTCCGCTTCTTTATCAAGGCCTGCGGCAATCTCCGCCGGGGAAGGATTCTCCGGCAGCCGCACCTCCGGCAGCTCCAGGAGCTTGAATTGGCAATAGCCCTGCAGCCGCTTTTCATATTCCGATGCGGCTGCGGTGTAGAATTTTTCTTTCAGCTTTCCCATACAAATCAGGGTAACAGAAAACATACGCTCACCTCTTGTGGGGAAGTATAGCATATTTTCGGAGGAAAAGCAACAAAAGGGTATAAAAAACGCCGGAAGCGGCATCCTTTTTACCGGGAGGTGGGCATATGGAGAAGCAAAAGAAAAAAATCAACACAGATCCCCAGGGCAGCTACACCGGCCGGCCGGAAGAGGCTTACGAAAAACCGGTACAGGATGCGGATGACCTGTAAAGGCGTATGGGACTGCCTGCGGGCAGTCCCATTCCTTTTTCACAGCTTCTCCTGGGAACGGTATTTTTTCTGGGTGGCCAGACCGCCCCGGATATGCCGTTGTGCCTTGTTGGTTTCCAATACCTGTCGTACCTCCTGATAAAGCCGCCGGTTGCATTGGGGCAATCGCTGGGAAAGATCCTTATGCACCGTGGATTTGGAAATTCCGAAGCGTTTGGCGGCGGCCCGGACGGTAGCACCGGTTTCAATCATGTACACAGCCAGTTCGCAGGCTCTATCCTCAATCGTATCTGCCATGATTTCCCCTCCCTGCTGTGTTCTGCCATGGAAAGATTATGAAATCCCCGGGAAGAATATGAGAGGAAATTGTGCAAATGGCAAGGGGGTATTTCCCGGGAGTTCTTGACAGGGGCAGGGAAAACCGATATGATAGGGAAAGAATGCAAAGGGGGCGCAAAGTTTGCTCTATTTTCAAAACGATTACCATGCTGGCTGCCATCCGGAGATTCTCCAGCGGCTGACCCGGCTCCAGCAGGCGGACTATCCCGGCTACGGACAGGACGAACTGTGCGGAAAGGCTGCGGATACCATCCGGCGGCTGTGTGGCCGGGAGGACCTGGCGGTGCACTTTCTGGTGGGGGGGACCCAGACCAACCTGACGGTGATTGCCGCAGCCCTGCGGCCCTACCAGGCTGTGATAGCGGCGGAGTGCGGTCATATCCATGTTCACGAAACCGGAGCGGTGGAAGCCACGGGGCACAAGGTGCTGGCCCTACCCTCCCAGGATGGCAAGGTTATGGCGGCCCAGGTGGAGCAGGTGGCGAAAAACCACCAAAGCCAGGAGGACCGTGCCCATGAGGTGCAGCCCAAAATGGTTTACATCTCCTACCCCACGGAGCTGGGAACCCTGTATACCCGGCAGGAGCTGGAGGCGCTGCACCGGGTCTGCCGGGAGTATGGACTCTACCTGTTCCTGGACGGTGCCCGGCTGGGCTACGGCCTGACGGCAAAGGACTGTGATGTGACCTTGCAGGACCTGGCCCGGCTATGTGATGTGTTTTACATAGGCGGCACCAAGGTGGGTGCCATGTTCGGTGAGGCGGTGGTGATTACCAACCCGGAGATTGCCGGAGATTTTCGGTATATGATCAAGCGCCAGGGGGGAATGCTGGCCAAGGGCTGGCTTCTGGGCTTGCAATTTGAAGCCCTTCTGGAAGATGGGCTGTATTTCCGCATTGCCCAAAAGGCCAATGACCAGGCAGACCGCATCCGCAAAACCCTGGAAGATGGGGGCATTCCCATGCTGGTCCCCGGCAGCACCAACCAGATTTTCCCCATATTGTCTGACAGCGCTTTGAAGAATCTTTCCCAAAAGGTGCTGTATACGGACATGGGGCCGGTGGACGAAACCCACCGGGCTATCCGCCTGTGTACCAGCTGGTCTATCGGGGATGAAGAGGTAGCGGAACTTTGCCGGCTGCTGGAAGCTACACAGAAACCATAAGGAGGTATTTCCCTTGGAATTAGATAAAAAGAACTTCAAACGCCTGCTGGCGGTGGTATGTACCGGAATTATTCTATACTGGCTTTTGAACGAGCCCCAGCTTGCCAGCGGTGTGTGGAGCTTTGGCATTCGCACCTTGTCTCCCTTTATTGTGGGTGCGGTGATTGCCTTTATTCTCAATGTGCCCATGCGGTTTTTTGAGCGGCATCTTAAGTTCATACAAAAAACGGGTCTTCGCCGGAGTGTTGCATTGCTTCTGACCCTTGTCTGCGGGGCTTTGGTGATCACGGCGGTATTCTCCCTGCTGATTCCCCAGCTGGCCAAGACCATTGCTTCTTTGTACCCGGCAATCTCTGCATTCCTGAAAGAGGTAGAGGCGTGGGTGAATCGGACACTGGCGGAGAATCCCCAGCTTATGCAGTGGATTCAGGAAAATACGGAGCTGAGCAAACTGGATTGGGCGGGACTGGTGCAGCAGGGCCTGACCCTGGTGGGCAACAGCCTGTCTGCCATTTTGACCACGGCCCTGACCGCCATTGGCGGCCTTGTGGGTGTGCTGATGGATGCCTTTATCGCCATCGTCTTTGCAGTTTACGCCCTGTTCCAGAAGGAGGTGCTGGCCCGGCAGGGAAGAAAGCTTGCCTATGCTTTCCTGAAAGAGAGCCATGCGGACTACGTGGTGAAGGTGCTGCGGCTGAGCAATGCCACCTTCTCCAACTTCCTGTCCGGACAGTGCATTGAGGTCTGCATTTTGGGCGGACTTTTCGCCGTTGCCATGGCCATTTTCCGGATGCCCTATATTCCCCTCATCAGCGTGCTGGTGGCGGTTACCGCCTTTATCCCGGTGGTGGGTGCCTGGGCCGGCTGCATCATCGGCGCATTCCTGATTCTGATTTCCGACCCGGTGCAGGCTTTCTGGTTTGTGATTATGTTCCTGGTGATTCAGCAGATTGAGGGCAACATGATTTACCCCAAGGTGGTGGGTACCTCCATTGGCCTTTCCGGTATGTGGGTGCTGTTCGCCATCGGCATCGGCGGAGAGCTCATGGGCGTTCTTGGTATGTTCCTGATGATTCCGGTGGTTTCCGTCCTGTATACCCTGTTGCGGGAATGGACCCACAACCGCCTGGATAAGCGGGATGTGGCGGAGGACAAGCTGCGGGAGCAGCCGCCGGCACTGGTTTCCCGGTTCAAGCAGAAGCGCCAGCAGTCCAAGGCCAAACGGGAGATGATGAAGGGCCTCAAGGCCATGGAAAATCTCACCCATAAGCATAAACCGGAAGATAAATAAGACAGAAAAAATCCCCCATTTCCTGGAGAAATGGGGGATTTCCTTACATTTTTTCGGGAGCGGAGAAGCCCAGCAGGTCAATGCAGGTTTCAAGGACGGTCTTGGCCAGTCCCATGAGGGCAATATAGCCCGCTTGCAGCTGCTTGTTTTCCTCACCCAGAATCCGGGTCTCGTGGTAGAACTTGTTGACGGTACCTGCCAGCTCGTAGATGTAAGCACAGATCTGGTTGGGGGCGGAGCCGGCCAGGGCTGCCTCCAAAGCCGTGGACACTCTGGGAATTACCAGCATCAGATCCCGAGCGTAGGGATTGGCAGCAGGCTGAATGGGCAGGTTCTCCCAGTCACCGTATTTTGCCAGAATGGACTTGATCCGCACAATGGTGTAGAGGATGTAAGGTCCGGTGTTGCCCTCGAAGGCGGCAAACCGGTCCATGTCGAACACATAGTCCTTGGTGGGCTGGTTGCTCAGGTCGCCGTACTTGAGAGCAGCCATGGCAATCTTCTTGGTGGTGTCGTCCACCTGGTTGGCGGATACAATCTGGTTTTCCACCACCTTGGAGCGGACGAAAGCGGTGATGTCCGCAATCAGCTGCTCCAGCCGCATGACACCGCCGTCCCGGGTCTTGAAGGGCTTGCCGTCCTTGCCGTTCATGGTGCCGAAGCCCAGATGCTCCAGCTCCACATCCTCCGGCACAATGCCGGAGAGCTTGGCGGCCCGGAATACCTGCTCAAAGTGCAGGCTCTGGCGCTTGTCCGTCACATAGAGCATCTTCTGGGGAGCAAAGTCCCGCATCCGCTGGACCATGGTAGCCAGGTCTGTGGTGGCGTAAATGGAGGCACCGTCAGACTTGACCAGAATACAGGGAGGCACTTCCTTCTTGTCATCCTCCCGGGCTACGGGGATGACCAGGGCACCCTCACTCTCCACCGTCAGCCCCCGGGCTTTCAGGTCGGCAATCATGGGGGGGATATAGGGGTCAGCGTCAGATTCCCCCAGCCAGCTTTCAAAATGCACATCCAGGTTGTCATAATTCTTTTTCAGGTCGGCAACGGAGATTTTCATAATGTGCTGCCACAGCGCCCGGTAGCCCCGGCGGCCCTGCTGGAGCTGGAAGGTGGCGTTGTGGGCCTTTTCCGCAAAGGCCGGGTCCTCCTTCTTCTTGGCAGAGGCGGTGGGGTAAATTTCTTCCAGTTCGGAAATGGTGAAGGGGGCTTCCTCCGGATATTCCCCGGTAAAGTCCTGGTCAAAGTAGGGAAGCTCCGGCTGCCGCTCCTGGAGCTCTGCGATAATCAAGCCCATCTGCAATCCCCAGTCTCCCAGGTGAATGTCGCCGATGGCGTTGTAGCCGAAGAACCGGTAAATCCGTTTCAGGCTTTCGCCGATGATGGCGGAGCGGAGGTGGCCGATGTGCAGAGGCTTTGCTACATTGGGTCCGCCGTAGTCCACCACCAGGGTTTTGCCTTCTCCGGTTTTGGGAATGCCCAGACCGGGAGCGGTGCGCATCTGCTCCAGGTAGCTTGCCAGAAATTCATCGCTTACATTCAGATTCAAAAATCCGGGCATCACAGCCTGAATCATGGAAAAGTCCGGAGACTGGAGCTTTTCTGCCACAGCGTTGGCAATCTGAATGGGAGCGCACTTGTACTGCTTGGCAGCAGCCAGAGCGCCGTTGCACTGGAACTGGCACAAATCCGGCCGATTGGATACGGTGACCTTGCCGTAGGCGGCTTCATAGCCAGCCTCCTGGAAAGCCTCAGATACCTTTTGGGTAATCAAATCCAAAATCTTTTCCATGGTTACTTTCCTTTCTGCTCAGACATCCATCTGAGGTAGTCGTCATAGGTGCCGTACCGGTCCACAATGGTGCCGTCGGGCTGGAAGGCAATGACCCGGTTACACACGGAGGTGAGCATCTCGTGGTCGTGGGAGGCCAGGAGCACCACCCCGGGGAAGGCTTCCAGACCCTTGTTCACAGCCTGGATGGATTCCATGTCCAGATGGTTGGTGGGCTGGTCCAGCAGCACCACGTTGGCGCCGGAGAGCATCATCTTGGAGAGCATACACCGGACCTTCTCACCACCGGAGAGGACATTTACGGGCTTGAAGGCATCCTCGCCGGAGAAAAGCATCCGTCCCAGGAAGCCCCGGAGGTACACATCGTCCTTCTTGGCGGAGTACTGCCGCAGCCAGTCCACTAGGGGCTCGGTGTTGCCCTCAAAGTAGGGGGTGTTATCCTTGGGCAGATAGCTCCGGGTGGTGGAAATGCCCCACTTGATAGAGCCCTCGTCCGGTTCCAGCTCTCCCATGAGAATCTGGAATAGGGCAGTCTGCGCCAGCTCGTTTTCACCCACAAAGGCAATCTTGTCGTTCTTGCCCACAACGAAATAAACATTGTCCAGCAGCTTCTGGCCGTCCACCGTGACGGAAACATCCTTTACCGTCAGAATGTCCTTGCCCAGTTCCCGCTCCGGCTGGAAGCCCACGAAGGGATACCGGCGGGTGGAGCAGGGCATTTCCTCTACCGTCAGCTTGTCCAGCAGCTTCCGGCGGGCAGTAGCCTGCTTGGCCTTGGCCTTGTTGGCGGAGAAACGCTGAATGAACAGCTGCAATTCCTCAATCTTCTCCTGATTCCGCTTGTTCTTGTTCCGAATCAGAGCCTGCACCAGCTGGGAGGACTCGTACCAGAAGTCGTAGTTGCCCACATACATCTTGATTTTGCCGTAGTCAATATCCACGGTGTGGGTGCAGACGGTGTTCAGGAAGTGACGGTCGTGGGACACGGCAATGACCATGCCGGGGAAGTCCAGCAGGAAATCCTCCAGCCAGTTGATGGCTTCAATGTCCAGGTTGTTGGTGGGCTCGTCCAGCATAACAATGTCCGGATTGCCGAACAGGGCCTGCGCCAGCAGCACCTTCACCTTCAACCGGGGGTCGGTGGTGCCCATCATGTCATAGTGCAGCTCCGTGGGAATTCCCAGACCCTGCAGCAGTCGGGAGGCGTCGGACTCGGCTTCCCAGCCGCCCATTTCTGCAAACTCCGCTTCCAGCTCCGAGGCCCGGATGCCGTCCTCGTCGGTGAAGTCAGGCTTTTCGTAAATGGCGTCCTTTTCCTTCATCACATCGTACAGGTGCTGGTTGCCCATAATCACGGTGTCCAGAACCGTGTATTCGTCATAGGCGTTCTGGTTCTGCTTCAGAACAGACATCCGCTTACCCGGCTCGATGGATACGCTGCCGGTGGTGGAGTCCAGCTCCCCGGTGAGAATCCGCAGGAAGGTGGACTTGCCGGCACCGTTGGCGCCGATTATGCCGTAGCAGTTTCCCGGCAGGAATTGCAGGTCAACGTGCTGGAACAGCCATTGCCCGCCAAATTGCATACCTAAATTGCTGACAGTAATCATAACTTCTCCTTCGTCGTGGTGAATGATTTTTGGGCAGAAAAGGGTATTCCGCCCCGATACACATAACTATACAGTATAATCATAGCACATAGTTATGAATAAAGAAAGAACTTTTTTCCAGGGGGTTGCTTTTTTCCGGGAGTGTGGTATAATTTTAGCACTCAGATAAATTGAGTGCTAAAAATCAGAAGGAGTGAAAATAGCACTATGGAAAGAAAACAGTTTCAAGCGGAGTCCAAGCGGCTGCTGGACTTAATGATTCATTCTATCTACACCCACCAGGAGATTTTCCTCCGGGAGATTATTTCCAACGGCTCCGACGCCATGGACAAGCTGGCCTACACCGCCCTTACCGACGATAAGGTCTCCGTGGACCGGGAGAAGCTGGCCATCACCATCACCCGTGACCCCCAGAACCGGACCCTCACCGTATCCGATAACGGCATCGGCATGACCAAGGAGGAGATGGAGGAGAACCTGGGCACCATCTGCAAGTCCGGGTCTCTTAGCTTCAAGCAGGACATGGAAAAGACCGAGGATGTGGACATCATCGG
Source organism: Candidatus Faecousia excrementigallinarum (assembly GCA_018713285.1). GTDB lineage: Bacteria > Bacillota > Clostridia > Oscillospirales > Oscillospiraceae > Faecousia > Faecousia excrementigallinarum. The sequence goes on along the minus strand of DVFK01000011.1, from coordinate 8,739 downwards.
CCAGTTCGGCGTGGGCTTCTACGCAGCCTTTATGGTTGCGGACAAGGTCACCGTGATTTCCAGAAAGTACGGCGAGGATTCCGCCTGGAAGTGGGAGTCCGACGGGGAGGACGGCTACACCGTAGAGCCTGCCGAGAGAGAGACTGCCGGCACCGATGTGATTATGACTTTGAAGGCAGACACGGAGGAGGAGAAGTACTCCCAGTTCCTGGAGGAGTACGAGATCCGCAGCCTGGTGAAGAAGTATTCCGACTATATCCGCTACCCCATCCGCATGGAGGTGAGCAAGTCCCGCCTGAAGGAGGGCTGCCCCGAGGACAAGCCGGAGTACGAGTCCTATCAGGAGATGGAGACCCTTAACTCCATGGTGCCTTTGTGGCAGAGAAACAAGAAGGATGTGACCCAGGAGGAGTACGAGAGCTTCTACCGGGAGAAATTCTTTGACTATACCAAACCGCTGCGTACCATCCATTTCAGCGCCGAGGGCACGGTGTCCTTCAAGGCCCTGCTGTATATCCCCGGCAGAGCCCCCTATGACTTCAACACCAAGGACTTCAAGGCAGGCCTGCAGCTCTATTCTTCCGGTGTGATGATTATGGAAAACTGCGAGGATTTGCTGCCGGAGCACTTCCGCTTTGTCCGTGGCGTGGTGGACAGCCAGGATCTGTCCCTGAACATCAGCCGGGAGATGCTGCAGCATGACCGTCAGCTGCGGGTGATTGCCAAGGGCGTGGAGAAGAAGATTAAGTCCGAGCTGAAAGCCATGCTGGAAAACGACCGGGAAACTTACGAGAAGTTCTACGCCGTGTTCAACCGCCAGCTGAAATTCGGTGTGGCAGGGGAGTACGGCGTCCATAAGGAAGCCACCCAGGACCTGCTCATGTTCTACAGCCACAAGCAGGGGAAACTCATTACCCTGCAGGAGTACGTGGACGCCATGGCAGAGGGCCAGGAGAAGATTTACTATATCTCCGGCGAGAGCACCCAGCGGCTGGGTAAGCTGCCCCAGGTCCAGACCCTGGACAGCAAGGGCTATGATGTGCTGCTGTTTACCGATGAGGTGGACGAGTTCATCCCCCAGACCCTCCAGACCTACGCAGAAAAGTCCTTCTGCAATGCAGCCACGGAGGACTTGGGCCTGCAATCCGAGGAGGAAAAGAAGGAAATCCAGGAGAAGGCAGAGGAGCTGAAGGGCTTTATCACCTTCGTAAAGGAGAGCCTGGGAGAGCAGGTGAAGGAAGTTCGCCTGTCTGCCAACCTGGGTGACCACCCGGTTGCCATGGTGCCCGGCCCCGGCATGAGCTTCGAGATGGAGAAGTACATGAAGCGGGTGAACCCGGAGATGGCTTTCCCGGTGGACAGAATCCTGGAGCTGAACCCGGAGCATCCTCTGGTAAAGGCCATGGAAGGTGCCATGACGGAGAATCCCGAGAAGGCAAAAGACTATGCCAACCTTCTGTGCTGCCAGGCACAGCTGATGGCAGAGCTGCCCCTGGAAGACCCGGTGGCCTACACGGACCTGGTGTGCCGTCTGGTACAGGGCTAAAATCCAAAAGGAGCGTGCATCTGCACGCTCCTTTTGACTTCAAAAAAGTCCTTTGGACTTTTTTGAGAAATTTTTGCAGTCTGCTGCGCGCATATTTTGTCCCCGGAGGGGACAAAATCCACACTTGCAGCCTGAAATGTATTTTCCGCCAGGTACACGCCCCGGCGAAAAATGATTTTGACTTTATTTGCCGCTGAAGGCGGCAAACTCTGCGAGGCTTTTTAACAAGCTGAGGTTATAAAAAAATCAGCCATCCGGGCGGATGACTGATTTATGGTGGACGATAACGGACTCGAACCGCTGACCCTGCGCACGTCAAGCGCATGCTCTACCAGCTGAGCTAATCGTCCAGACGCGTGATGTATTATAACGAGAAAATGTCGTTTTGTCAATAGCTTCCGGGAAATTTTTTTACATTTCCCGACCTATGGAAAAATTCCCTTTTCAACCAAAGCAACATGGGCAGAGAGAAACCGAAAAAATTACATTAAATTACAAATTATGAAGGAAAGATTGCGGGAAAATTCATAGAAATTTTCCTTTTTTTGGGTTGCAAAAATTTGCATTTTGGGTTAACATAAGTAACGCTAAAGATTCCCCCATGGGAAGTCACAGAAATCCAAAAGAAAGAAGTCGATTGCATGAAACACATTCAACGCACCGTTGCCTTGCTGTTGGTTCTGGTGTCCGTGTTTGGACTGACTGCCTGCGGCAAGAAGGAAGAGGAAAAAAAGACCCTGGACCCCCAGGCGGCTTTTCAGGCTCTGCTTACCCAGCTGGAGTATGACACAGAGCTGAAGGATGTGGGAGACAGCGGCGCCATGTATTTCCCGGATCTGCCGGAAGGTGCCACGGTAAAGATGTATGCCGGCAGCGGCTACTACGCCGATAAGGTCGCCCTCATCACCGTCGCTCAGGAGTCGGATGTGGAGGCTGCCATGAACAGCGTAAAGACCCATGTGCAGCAGCTGCGGAGCCAGTTCCAGAGCTATATCCCGGAAGAAGTGCCCAAGATTGACAATGCGGTTATCTGGCAGCAGGGTACTTCCATTATCCTGTGCATCAGCCCGGACTACCAGAAGGCCCAGTCTGTGATTGATGGTGCCGAGGCTCTGGGAACCCAGCCTTCGGAAACCACGGAGCCTTCGCAGACCCAGGAGTCCACGGAGGGCACCACCCAGCCTACAGAGCCTTCTACCGAAGGATCTACCAGCTATCCCACCCTCACCAGCAAGTCCGGCACCTATTCCTTCCGCAGCCCCATCTTCCAGGTGGACGACAGCGGCTTTGACGGCTTCCGGTATATCGAAAGCTCTACCAAGGATTATGCAGACGTGGTGAACAAGATTGCGGAGAACCTGAAGGGTGTGACCAAAGTATACGCCCTGCCGGTGCCCACCTCCATTGGCATTGTGCTGCCGGACGATATCCGGGCCCAGATGAAGGACTATGCCGACCAGGGGGAGGCTATCAATTCCCTGCTTTCCATGCTGTCGGAAAATGTAATCGGTGTGAGCGCCTATGACAACCTGATGCAGCACAGAGATGAGTACCTGTACTTCAAGACCGACCACCACTGGACTGCCAGAGGCGCCTACTATGCCTACGAGGCGCTGTGCAAGGCTATGGGTGTCACCCCCTATACCCTGGAGCAGCGGGAGAGTGTGGACTTTACCGGCTTCCGGGGAAGCCTGACCCAGTATATGGACATTGGCTCCGATGTGTCCGATACCATCACGGCCTACTATCCCTACAACCGGGATGCCACCATGACCTTCACGGATAAGAGCGGTGCCAAGATTGACTGGCCCATCATCAATGACGTAAGCGATTACGGTGCGGCCATGAAGTACAGCACCTTTGCCGCCGGCGATAACCCCTTCACCGAGTTCCACAACCCCGGTGTTACCGATGGCTCCGTGTGCATCGTGGTGAAGGAATCCTACGGCTGTGCCCTGATGCCCTTCATTGTGGACCACTACTCCACGGTATACGAGATTGACTACCGTTACTGGGACGGCAGCCTGACAGAGTTTGCCAAAGAGGTTGGGGCTGACGAGATGATTTTCGCCAACAACACCATGCGCATCAACGAAGGCCTGGTAGCCGGCGACCTGAACCGGATTGCCTGATTCGAATCTAATCCAAACGGCTCTTTTTCCGGGGGATTCCCCTGGGAAAAGAGCCGTTGCTTTTTTTATGGGGGATGTGGTATGATATAAAAAATATGTCTCGTTTTGTAAAAGAAAAGAGGAAGAAAATGGACAAAATACAGGAGCTTCTGAGTAAATACTTTGGCTACGAAGCCTTCCGGGAGGGACAGGAGGAGCTGATTCAGGCCCAGCTGTCCCGGCGGGATGTGTTTGGGATTATGCCCACCGGGGGTGGAAAGAGCCTGTGCTATCAGATTCCCGCTCTTATGATGGAGGGCATTACGCTGGTGGTATCTCCCCTTATTTCCCTCATGAAGGACCAGGTGATGGCCCTGAAAAGCGTGGGGGTGGCAGGAGCCTATATCAACAGCTCCCTGACCCCGGCCCAAATCCGGCTGGTTTACCGGAATGTGGCTGCGGGGATGTATAAAATCATCTATGTGGCCCCGGAGCGGCTGCAAACGGAAGGGTTTTGCCGGGCGGTGGCGGGAATCCGGATTTCCATGCTGGCGGTGGATGAGGCCCATTGCATATCCCAGTGGGGGCAGGATTTCCGCCCCAGCTATCTGCAAATCGTGGATTTTCTCCGGCAGCTGCCCTACCGTCCGGTGGTCTCCGCCTTTACTGCCACAGCCACCCGGCAGGTGCAGGAGGATGTAATCCGGCTCCTGGGGTTGGAGAATCCCCTGACGGTGGTGACAGGCTTTGACCGGCCCAACCTCCACTTCCAGGTGCTGCGCCCCAAAAATAAACCCCTGGAGCTTTGTGAGCTCATGGCCCAGCGGCGTCACCAGTGCGGCATTGTCTACTGCTCCACCCGGAAGGAAGTGGAAAAGGTCTGTGATCTTCTCCAGGAGCATGGCTTTTCCGCAACCCGGTACCATGCGGGGCTGGAGGATGCCGAGCGGCGGCAGAATCAGGAGGATTTTGTGTACGACCGCCGCAGCGTGATGGTGGCCACCAACGCCTTCGGCATGGGCATCAACAAATCCAACGTGGGCTTTGTGATTCATTACAATATGCCCCAGAGCATGGAGGCCTACTACCAGGAGGCAGGTCGGGCGGGGCGGGACGGCTCTCCGGCGGACTGCATTTTGCTCTATTCTCCTGGCGATGTCTACACAGCGAAATTTCTCATTCAGCACCCGGGGGAGAACCCCATGCTCTCCCCGGAAACCCAGCAGCTTCTTATGACCCGGGACTTGCAGCGGCTGGAGAAAATGATTGGCTATTGCAAAACGGAAAGCTGCCTCCGGGGATATATTCTGGGCTACTTCGGTCAGCCCCATGAGAAGCGGTGCCATAACTGCGGCAACTGCAACCGGCAGGGGGTGCAGGTGGAAATCACGCCCCAGGCACGGCAGATTCTGGCCTGCGTCCGGGAGATTTATCAGATGCTGGGTTATTACATCGGCCCTACAGCGGTGATTGGGGTGCTGGCAGGCAGTGCCGAGAAACGGATTCTGTCCCTGGAGCTTAACAGCCTGCCGTCCTATGGCTGTCTGAAAAGCCATAAGCGGGACAACATCCGCACCTGGGTGCAGACCCTGGAAAACAAGGGATACCTGCGAACCCATCCGGAGCATGGAGGCCTTTTCCCCACGGAAAAGGCCGGAAAGATTCTCTCCGGGGAGGAACAGGTATTCATGTTTACGGAGAAGCCCCCGGTTCCGCCCAAGGCGGCTCCTGCTCTCCAGCCTGAGGGCGGGCTCCTGGGTGCCCTGAAAGCTTTGCGCTCCAAGCTTGCTATGGAGGCGGGGGTTCCGGCCTATATCGTGTTTTCCAATGCCGCTCTGGAGGACATGGCCCAGAAAGCCCCTTGTACCATGGAGGCGTTCTTGAAAGTCAAGGGTGTGGGACAGTATAAGGCCCAGGAATACGGAGAGGTTTTCCTGGCAGAAATCCGCAGGCATCTGGGAAAATAAAGAAAATACGCCGCCGGTTTGTCCGAAAACAAACCGGCGGCGCTTTGTATCAATGGGTTATGCCGGGGGCCATGGCTGAAGAATGGTAAAATTGTCTGTGTAGTAATCCGCTTTGGGGATGATGTATTCGTGGGACAGGAAGTTATCATCCAAAACTTGTCCCACAAAGAAGCTGGTGCTTTCTCCAAAAACATGGAAATAAACGGAGAGGGTTTCCCCGTTGTTTTTCAGCCGGGTGGGGGTGCCTCCCTCCAGCGCCACATAGTACAGCCGCAGAAGGGGAGAGGACATCCCTTCCGGCGTGTCCTTCACGGCGAAGAACACCTTGCCGTCGGCAATCCAATAGTTCTGGATGCTGGCCATGGTGATGATTTCCCGCTTTTCCTGGGTGTTCAGGTCGTAGACATACAGGGTGTCCCCTTCCAGAATCGCCATCTGATCTCCGTAGAAGGAACAGGCATCCTCAGAGCGCCGGAAGCCGTCTTTTTCCTGGGAGGAAATGACGGTGTAGCTGTCATCTTCCAGGGAATACAGCCGCAGCTCCTCCAGCTTCTTTCCCGGTGTCTGGGGGTCATCTACGAGGGCAATGGTCAGGGCGCTGTCCCGGTTGAACATTAAAATCCACAGGGAGGAGCCTTCCTCTTCCCAACTGATTTTCTTCTCGGCGTGGGTATCCGGGTCATACAGGGCCTTCCAGGAGAGGGACTCCTCCTTAGCCAGTCCGTTCTTGTCTACCAGCTGGGTCTGGGAGAAGTACATGAGAAACAGATTGTGGGAAGCCTCCTCTATGGAGCATTCCGTTTTTCCCCCCTGGGGATGGTCCCATTGGGTTATGACCTGGATTTCCCCGGTCTCCGGGTTCTTGGTGCATAGCTGGGCACCGGTATCCTCTGTCCGGGTGAAATACAATACGCCATGATATTCTATCATGGAGGTTGTCTCTCCCAGCCAGGCTTCACAGTCGCTTTCCTCGTGGGCACAGTCCGGCTTCTGGCACAATACCCGGTTTTCCCCTGTGGCGCCGTCGCAGAACATAAGCACCTGGCTGCCGTAGTAATAGCCGTCACGGACGGAGCTGATGGCCATCTGAACTTCCCATTGCCTTAGTGTCAGCCGGTTTTCCTCCGGGGGAGCAAAGCTCTGGGGCGGTTCCTCCGACTGGGTGGGGTAGGGGTCCTGATACTCTGGGGTGGGTTCCGTGGGTGGGGCGAAGGTGGCCTCCACAGTTTCCTGGGGCTTTGTATTTTCCGGCGGCTCTGTGGGATCCGGCGTATCGTTCTTGCAGCCGGAGAGAACGCCCAGAATCAGCACCAGACTGAGCCCCAGACATAACCATTTTTTCAGTTTCATAGAATCACGCCTTCTTTCCTGACAGTTTGCATAGACGAGGATTTTTTCTTATCCCTCAATACCCACCGGTTCGGCTCTGGTCGTAGCGGTCGGCGTAGAAATCCGCTTTGGAAATGATACTCATGCCGGAGCGATAGGTTCCAATGAAGAAACCGTCGCCCTCGACAATGATACCGAATTCCATGCTGTCGGTGCTTCCCCCGTTGGGAAGCAGATACAGAGGGCCTCCCTCCATATCCATAAAGTAAACGTAGCATCCCGAATCGGGTTTTCCGTTGAAGGACTGAATCAGAAAGACCTTATGGTCCAGGAGCCAGAAGTTGATGACCCGCTCCATGGTGATGGCTACCCGTTCTGTCTGGGTCTGTAAATCATAAAGACAGATGTCATTGCCCTTCTGATAGATATAGGTGTAGCCGTAGGTGAGAGCCGGGTCACCGGAGAGAATCAGCCCTTCCTCCTCGGAGGCGATGGTTTTGTATTCCCTGGTTTTCAGGTTATACAGGCGAATCTGGGCGGGAACATAGTTTTGGAGGTATTCTTCGTAGCTTACCCCATCGCTGTCATATCCCCGATTTGTGTACTCTTCTTCCGTCAGTTGTTTGTCACGGTGCGAGAGAAGCAGAAAATCCCCATAAATTCCTGCAACACTCCATTGGATGTCTGTATATTCCTGGGGCAGTTCCTCCCAGGTTCCGGCGGTAAAATCATAGATATACTTGTGGGTTTCTGTCCAATCTTCCTCTTCCGGATTGATATGCTGAAGTATGGTGATGATGGTGCATCTTCCGTCGGAGAAATTACCTAAAATCACTTGCTCGTAGTATTCCCATTCGTCCTCTGCTTCCCATTGTCCCAGGATTTTCCGCTCCCCGGTAGCTGGGTCTTTGGACAGGAACTGGAAGCCCGCATTCCCATCTTCCGTTATGGCATAGAGGGAGCCGTGGTAATCACACAGCTGGGAAACATTCTCTCCCATCCAAGCATGGCAGGTCTCATCCTGATGGGTACAGCCGGGCTGGGGACACAGGGAGATGGTTTTCCAGGAATCCATGTCCGTATACTTGAGGGTTTGCCTTCCGGAGTAGTAGCCGTTGCTGCCGGAGGCAATGGCACCATGCCCTCTGAGAGAAGCTGCATCGACATTTTCTGTGGGATAGGGGAAGGTCTCCGGGGCGGTGTTCATTTCTGTGGTTTCCGGCTTAGGCGCTCCCTCTGGCACCGTGGGTGCGGTTACCGGCCCTCCGGCCTCCGTGGTCTCACCGGGAACCGTCCCGGTGGTGGAATCCGGCCCCGGCGTTTGTGTACAGCCCCAGCAGCAAAGAGCCAGGCAGAGAGTGAGGACGACGCACATAAGTCTTTTGAACATAATGGAAGCCTCCCTTTGTAAAAAATGCATATTCAGGAGCGTGATTACAAGATTAGAATATTAAAAATTTACCAAAAAGTCAATGGCTTTGTGAAAGGAAATACGTTCATATGGACAATTTATTCTTTCTGTTTTCTCTCTACCCCCATATTGCCGGAAGAGACGCATTATGGCACGAAATTGGGAAACGATTTCGATTTGTAGCGTTACACAAAGAAAAGCTTTCTTTTATGTGTAAATCGCCAAGAGAACCCAATGGAGGTGGTGTCCTCTTGTTGTATTGCGAACCAAAGTAAGGACTGAGTACCTTCCGAGAGATAGATACAATCCAATCTATAGGAATGCATTTTAGAGGAACCGCTAAAATACACCATTGTTTCTCGTTACTATTCACAA
>DVFK01000121.1 GCA_018713285.1 Candidatus Faecousia excrementigallinarum | reverse complement strand
CGCCAAAATCACGACCACGCTGCTTAGCCGGAGACTTTAATAACCTATCCACATTTTCCAGGACACAAAAAGGTGCTTTTTTGGCCATCAGAGTATCTCTTATCTGCCACCATAGAACACCTTTTTTTCCTTCAATCCCTTTTGCAGATGCCAAGGTATGTGCAACGCTATAATCCTGGCATGGGAATCCGCCCACAAGCAATGTGTGATCAGGAATGGATTTTTTATCCATTATACTAATATCTTCTCCGGTATGATACTCTCCCCTTAAATCCCTGCTGTCACCAAAGTGTTGTACATAGCAATCATGCGCCCATTGTGTCTTTGCACCTGGTTCCCATTGGGAAAACCAGGTGGTGGCCCATCCTGTGTTTAGTCGATCAAATCCCAGACGGAATCCGCCGACCCCTGCGAATAACTCGCAAATTGTTTTTTGCATAAAGTCCTCCTTTGGCTGTCATGCGGCCAACTCACTTATTTCGGGTAGGTTGAGCATAGCTCGTGTTAGCACCGACAGCCGCCGGATCATAAATCCTACCCAGAATATTATACAATTTTTGTTGAGGAAAATCAACAATAGGTATGTGATTGGTAGAAAGAGGACCATTGCGTTTACAACCCGTGAAAAACCCGAAAACAGAACTTAGCTGTGGTGTGGTTGCTCTGCATATTCAAGCTGATTTGCTTTAATAAACATAAAATTCCGCATTGAATCTCTTTTGGCACATATCCGCTGTGGGGGTGTATTTTACACACTCCACAAGGGCAAAGAACACCCCCGGTCTTCTGACCGGGGGCGATTTTTGTGATTAGCCGAATACGCTCAGCAGGAAGCCTGCGGCGATGGCGGAGCCGATGACGCCGGCCACGTTGGGGCCCATGGCGTGCATCAGCAGGAAGTTGGAGGGGTTGGCCTTCTGGCCTTCCAGGTTGGACACCCGGGCTGCCATAGGCACAGCGGACACACCGGCGGAGCCGATGAGGGGGTTGACCTTGCCGCCGGTGAGCTTGCACATCACCACGCCGCCCAGCATACCGCCGGCGGTGGACAGCAGGAAGGCCACCACGCCCAGCACCACGATCATCAGGGTCTGGGGAGTCAGAAAGGTGGAGCCTACCATGGTAGCGCCCACGGCGGTGGACAGGAGGATAGTGATAATGTTCATCATGGCGTTCTGCACGGTGTCGGACAGGCGGTCGGTAACGCCGGTCTCCTTCAGCAGGTTACCCAGCATCAGGCAGCCAATGAGAGGTGCGGTATCCGGCAGGAGCAGGGCTACAAAGATGGTAACCACGATGGGGAACACAATCTTCTCGGTCTTGGACACATTCCGGGTCTGGACCATCTTGATCTTTCTCTGCGCCGGGGTGGACAGCAGCTTCATCACAGGGGGCTGAATCATGGGAATCAGCGCCATGTAGGAGTAGGCCGCCACGGCGATGGCGCCCAGCAGATGGGGAGCCAACTGCGTGGTGAGGAAGATAGCGGTGGGGCCGTCGGCGCCGCCGATGATACCGATGGAAGCGCCCTCGGGGCCGGTGAAGCCCAGGAGAACCGCGCCGAAGAAGGCGGCGAACACACCCAGCTGCGCAGCAGCGCCCAGCAGCAGGCTCTTGGGGTTGGACAGCAGGGGACCAAAGTCCGTCATCGCGCCCACGCCCATGAAAATCAGGCAGGGGTACAGGCTTGCCTTGACGCCGATGTAGAAGATGTCCAGCAGGCCCCCTTCCCGCATGATGGCGCCATAGCTGTGGTAAGCGGCGTTGCCCTCTTCCATGAAGGCGTCCCACAGCTCCTGATGGTACAGGCCCGCCCCGGGCAGGTTGGTAAGCAAACAGCCGAAGGCGATGCCCACCAGCAGCAGCGGCTCAAACTTCTTCACAATGCCCAGGTACAAAAGTACGCAGGCAATCACCAGCATGACCAGATTCTGCCAGCCGCCGGTGGAGAACCCAGCGAAGATCCGGGCAAAGCCGGAATCGTTCCACAGGTCCAGTAAGATTTCACCAATATCGATCATGGGAGTGCCTCCTTAACCGATAACCACCAGAGGAGCGCCGGTATCCACCGTGGCGCCCTTGGCAGCCAGAACCTGGGTAACGGTACCGGCCTTGGGAGCCAGGATTTCATTTTCCATCTTCATGGCTTCCAGGACGCACAGAACGGCGCCCTCGGCAACCTTCTGGCCCTGGGTCACATTCACCTTGAGAATCGTGCCGGGCATGGGAGCGTTCACGGCCTCGCCGGCGCCGGTAACCGCGGCGGCGGCGGGAGCCGCAGCGGCAGGAGCAGCAGCGGCAGGGGCGGCGGCGGGAGCAGCGGGAGCGGAGGGAACAATGGCCTCGTACTCGTCCAGGAGCATGGCCTTGCCGGCCTCCACCTCTACCTCATAGGTGCGGCCATTGAGGGTTACTTTGTATTTCATAGTTATTTGACCTCCTTAATGGAAATGAAGCGCAGCTCGTTGAGGGGCTTGCCCATCTTGTCGGCCACGATGGCCATGAGCATAGCGGCAGTTTTGGGGGGGACATCGTACAGCTTCACACCGCCGGCGGTGCCGGGAGCGGTGGGAGCCGGTGCAGCAGGGGCGGCAGGAGCTTCGGAAACGGGTTCAGCGGCCTTCTTGGCTTCCTTCATGGTGAAGAGCTTGCTCATGGCGATAACCACCGCCATAAGAAGAATCAGGCCGAAGAAAACCACAATATAGCCCAGAACCGCAACGATGCCCGCGTCCAGAATGCCGATGCTGTCCAAAGTAGAACTCAGCATACCTGTCCCTCCTTAGGCTTCCACGATGGAGTAGGTGGCGGTGTTCTCTTCCTTCTCCTTCCGCTCCTGGAAGAACTTCTCAGCCAGGTTGGGGAAGGCAATGTAGGACAGCACATCCTCGTCGGAACGGGCAACGCCCTCCAGCTGCTTGCGGGTCTTTTCCACAACGGGCTCCAGGGTGTCGGCGTAGCGGCCGGTCATAGGCTTCTCGTCGCCCAGAATCTTCTTCTGGATTTCGGGGTTGATGGGAGCGGGGGTGGTGCCGTACTCGCCACGGCAGTAAGCCTTGATTTCCTTGGAGACGGTCTTGTACCGCTCCCCGTCCAGAACATTGCGCACGGCCTGTACGCCAACCATCTGGGAGGTGGGGGTCACCAGGGGCGGATAGCCCATGTCGGCCCGGACCTTGGGGGTCTCCAGCAGAGCCTCGTCGAACCGGTCCAGAGCGTTCATCTGCTTCAGCTGGCTCAGCAGGTTAGACAGCATGCCGCCGGGCACCTGGTAGGTCAGGCACTGGGTGTCGGTGGTCAGGGATTTGGGCATGAGGGTGCCGTCCTTGATGTACTCGTCCCGGACGCCCTTGAAGTAGTCGGCGATCTTCTTGGTGCAGGTGTCGTCCAGATCCACCTCATAGCCCAGCTGCCGCAGAGCGTAAGCCATGGTCTCGGTGGCGGGCTGAGAGGTGCCGCCGGAGAAGGGAGAGATGGCGGTGTCGATGATGTCCACGCCGGCTTCCACAGCCTTCAGGTAGGTCATGAAGGCGAGGCCCGTAGTGGAGTGGGTGTGCAGGTCGATGGGCAGGTCCACGGCGTCCTTGATGGCGGAAACCAGGTCATAGGCTTCCTTGGGGCCCATGATGCCGGCCATGTCCTTGATGCAGATGGTCTTGGCGCCCATTTCCTTCAGTTCCTTCACCATTTCCACATACTTCTTGTGGGTGTGAACGGGGGAGGTGGTGTAGGAGATGGTACCGGAGGCGATGGCGCCGGCCTTGTTGGTGGCTTCCATGGCAACCTTCATGTTCTTCACGTCGTTCAGGGCGTCGAAGATACGGATGACGTCCATACCGTTCTCCACAGCCTTGGTGACGAAGAGCTTTACGAAGTCATCGGGATAGTGGGAGTAGCCCAGTACATTCTGACCCCGGAGCAGCATCTGCAGCTTGGTGTTGGGCATCTTGGCCCGGATCTTCCGCAGCCGCTCCCAGGGATCCTCGTGCAGGTAGCGCAGGCACACGTCGAAGGTGGCACCGCCCCAGCACTCTGCGGCATAGTAGCCTGCCTTGTCGATGGTTTCCAGCATGGGCTCGAACTTATCGTAGGGCAGACGGGTGGCAATGAGGGACTGGTTTGCGTCACGCAAAACAGTTTCCACAAACTGAACTTTTTTTGCCATTGTTGAATAACCTCCGTTAGGAATATTTTACAGGGCTGCAAAGGGGAAACTATCCCGAAAGCAGTCAGAATGATGATTTTCTCCCCGAAAAAGCGTGTTTCTTCCGGGGATGAAAGGGGGGGTGAAGGCCGGGGTAAAAGGGTTTAGCCCAACTCCCACCAACTAAATAATAGCACAAGCCTTTCCATAAGTAAATACAAAATCTGCAAAAATGTTACAAAATTATTATGGAGCCCGGAGGGGAAAATTCAAAATATTTTCATTGATTTTTGAAAAGAAATCGTGTATGATAAATTCGCAAAGTTTGGATACCTTTGGGCTTTTTTGGCAGGTGTCGGAGGCCCCTTGGTATGGCAACATCTTACATTGAAAGAGGTAAATACTATGGCAACGATTGATCTGAGCAAGTATGGCATCACCGGTGCAACCGAAATCGTGCACAACCCCTCTTACGAGGAGCTGTTTGCAGCCGAGACCGACCCCTCTCTGGAAGGTTTCGACAAGGGTCAGGTAACCGAGCTGGGCGCCGTCAATGTTATGACCGGCATCTACACCGGCCGTTCCCCCAAGGACAAGTTCATCGTCATGGACGAGACTTCCAAGAACACCGTGTGGTGGACCTCCGATGAGTTCAAGAACGACAACAAGCCCGCTTCCCAGGAAGCCTGGAAGGCCTGCAAGGAGCTGGCTCTGAAGGAGCTGTCCGGCAAGAAGCTGTATGTTATGGATGTGTTCTGCGGTGCCAACCACGACACCCGCATGGCTATCCGCTTCATCATGGAAGTGGCATGGCAGGCACACTTCGTAAAGAATATGTTCATCACCCCCTCCGCTGAGGAGCTGGAGAACTTCCAGCCCGACTTCGTCTGCTACAACGCCTCCAAGGCTAAGGTAGCCAACTACAAGGAGCTGGGCCTGAACTCCGAGACTGCCGTTATCTTCAACCTGACCGAGCGGGAGCAGATCATCCTGAACACCTGGTACGGCGGCGAGATGAAGAAGGGCATGTTCTCCATGATGAACTACTTCCTGCCTCTGAAGGGCATGGCTTCCATGCACTGCTCCGCCAACACCGACATGAACGGCGAGAACACCGCTCTGTTCTTCGGCCTGTCCGGCACCGGCAAGACCACCCTGTCCACCGACCCCAAGCG
>DVFK01000010.1 GCA_018713285.1 Candidatus Faecousia excrementigallinarum | reverse complement strand
GACGAAGGGCTTCTTCCCAGGGTTAATGCAATTTCTCGGATACTCTTGTTTTCTAAAAAAAGTTTTTGTAGATATTCTCTTTCTTTTAGTGTAAAATGTGTGTAGGACAATATACTCCCCTCCGTGTCTATTTTGGTATGGTAACTACATTTTACACCTTGGGGCGTATATTGTCTCCTTTTATTTTTGCGGGTGTTGCACTTCAAATGATAACCTGCCCACCTCCCTCCCGGAGGGAGGTGTTTGCGGAAGCCTTCTGCAAAGATTTTGCAACAGTCCTTTTTAACAGGAGCAGGGGACTGCCTTAGGGGGTTTCAGGGGGATCGGGCCGATACTCCAGAATGTCTCCCGGCTGGCAATCCAGGGCCTGACAGATTGCCTCCAGGGTGGAGAAGCGGATGGCGCTGACCTTGCCGGTTTTGATTTTGGACAGGTTCACATTGGCGATCCCCACTTTTTCCGACAGGGTGTTCAGGGACATTTTCCGGTCCGCCATGACCCGGTCCAGTCTGAGGATAATGGGCATAATTCTATTCCTCCCGGTTTTACAAGGTTTCGTCCGACAGCTTTTGCAGACCCTCTCCGTATTTGAAGATCCAGCTCAGAAGGAGCAGCAGGATAAAGATTCCCACAAAGCCCGCATCTCCCACAACCCGCAAAGAGCAGGAGGCCACCCGGTCGGGGGCAAACAGAGAGGGAATATCAAAGGTGCGATACCAGATGGCGTTGGTGATTCCCTGCAAAATGAGATCCAGGAATCCAAAGAGCAGGGTGACGTAAGCCAGCTTGCGAAGGGACTTGCTGACGGTGGCGTGGAAGGGACTGCCCTGGGCGATGGGGGCAAACATTTTCCGCAGAATGAGAAGGGTCCAGCAGGTGCCGATTCCGAAAATCACCAGGTTTGCCAGGGTGATTCCCAGCAGGCTTTGCAGATGCTGGGAGGTGTAATGATCCGTCAGGGAAAGCTTATAGTTTCCCATGGTCAGGGAGACCTGCGCCTGCTGCATGATGCTATCCGAGGCAGAAAACATGGCCCACAATACGGCAAGGATAGCAAGTCCCGCCACAATGGCCACTACCCAGAGCAGCACCGTAAGAATCCGGCGGATGATGGATGCGGAGCGAGTCATCTTGTTCATAAGGCATCTCCTTTTCTGTTTTGAGGTTACTTTCATTATACCAGAGACTATACGTTTGTCAACTATTTTTTAACGATAAACGTTAAAAAATTTATGATTCAGAACAAATGGCGCCGGTGTGGGAAGTGGGGGAATTTGTTAAGGAATTGTGTCCATCTGGCAAGAACGGTTGACACTATAATGTGGACTATGGTACAATAGAAAAAATATACCCTTAGTTGGGAACGGAATTCATACCAAAGGAGGATGCCCAATGGACAAAGCTTATTCTCAAATCACCCCCTACATCCAGAATCTTACCAGTATTTCCCGGCAGAACAATAAGATTGTGCCGGAGATGTACCAGAAATATTCCGTCAAGCGGGGACTTCGGGACGAGAACGGCAACGGTGTGGTTACGGGTCTGACGGAGATTTCCGAAATCGTGTCCAAGGAGAAGGACCAGGAGGGAAATACCGTCCCCTGTGAAGGACAGCTGTACTACCGGGGCGTGAATGTCCGGGAGCTGGTGTCCGGCTTTTTGAAGGACGACCGGTTCGGCTTTGAGGAGACGGAGTATCTGCTCCTGTTCTCCCGGCTGCCCAACGACGGGGAGTTGGAGATGTTCCGCAACACCATCAACGATTACCGAACCCTGCCCCCCTCCTTTGTGCGGGACATGATTCTCAAAGCCCCCAGCCGGGATGGGATGAACTCCCTGTCCCGAAGTGTGCTGGCCCTTTACTCCTATGACGACAACCCGGACGACATCTCCCAGGAGAATGTGCTGCGCCAGTGCTTGCAGCTGATTTCCATGTTCCCCCTGCTGGCGGTTTACGGCTACCAGGCCTACAACCACTACCACATGAACCGGACGCTTTATATCCGCAACCCCTCCCCGGAGCTGTCCACAGCGGAGAATATTCTGCGGATGCTGCGGAAGAACGGCAAGTTCTCCCACCTGGAAGCCAAGGTGCTGGATCTGGCGCTGGTTCTCCATGCGGAGCACGGCGGCGGCAACAACTCCAGCTTCACCACCCACGTGGTGTCCTCCTCCGGGACGGATACCTACTCCGCCATCGCCGCAGCCCTGGGCTCTTTGAAGGGTCCCCGTCACGGCGGCGCCAATATCAAGGTGGTGCAGATGCTGGACGACCTGCGGAAGCACGCCAACATCCACGACGAAGGCTCCATCCGGGATTACCTGGTGAAGGTGCTGGACAAGGAGGCCTTTGACCGGTCCGGTCTGATTTACGGCATGGGTCATGCGGTGTACTCCATCTCCGACCCCAGAGCGGACATTCTCAAGTCCTGCGCCCGGGATTTGTCTGCGGAGAAGGGCTGCCAGGAGGACTTTGCCATGTATGAGACTGTGGCAAGGCTGGCAACGGAGATTATTGCGGAAAAGCGGAAGATCTACAAGGGCGTCAGCCCCAACGTGGACTTCTACTCCGGCATGGTGTACCGGATGCTGAAGCTTCCTGAGGAGCTGTTCACCCCCATCTTCGCCGTGTCCCGGGTGGCAGGCTGGAGTGCCCACCGGATGGAGGAACTGCAAAACAACGGCAAAATCATCCGCCCCGCCTACATCAACGTAAAACCCAAAAAGCCCTACATCCCCCTGGCCGACCGCTAAGCGCCGGGGTGCCCCCGGTGGCAATTTCGCACGGGAATCTTCTGCGATTCGTTACTGCCCCTCCAGTGCCCGGTATCGGCGGCGAGTCGCCGCGGACAATGCGCACGATGGCTTTCTGCAATTCGTTACTTCCCTGACCCGCCCGGTAACGTTACCGAGCAAATTGGGGAGCGAAAACAGCTGCACTGTGCACGCATTGACAGCGGCGGCACGCCGCCCCGCCTGGTATCGTTCTATGGTGCGATACCGGGCTTTTACAGGCTTTCAATCGACAGCGTGGGAAATAAACACTCCAAAAATCCACAAACCCAAACGGGTGCAGAGACCGAAACCCACCACCCGAGCCAAAGCGAAGGGTCAATCTCCAGATGGTTCCACCCGGGGGATTCTTAAGGGGGGAACAATTCGAGCGGGAGCGAGTTGTTCCCCCCTTAAGCCGGCTTCTTTGCTTACTTTCTTGCCGGAGCAAGAAAGTAAGGCCCTGCTGGCAAGCACTTGCAGAAGGCTGATTGGAGAACAGATAAAAAGGTTATGACCGGGTGGCGATGACCACCGGCAAGTACCACCCCGAAAGCAAACCATCAGTTTCCCGCCCGCTGGCTCCCTCAGGCACCTGCGGTGCCAGCTCCCTCCCGGAGGGAGCTATGGGGCTTGTGCCTTGCCACATTGGACTTTTGGGAATGAGAAGTGCCTGCTGTGAATCCCTCAGTCGCCTTCGGCGCCAGCTCCCTTTGGCAAGGGAGCCTTTGGTGCGTCCCTCAGTTACGGCTCCTACAGACTGGAAGCCTTTAAAAGCCGCCCTTTCATCGAAAAGGGCGGCTTTTTTCTATTATTGCTGGGAGATATAGTTGGAAATGGCGGAAACGCCGGGGTAGACGGTGAAGGTGTCACCGGTTACCGCTACCAGGGACGGGGCCTGGGTCAGGTGGTATTTCTGAGCCAGCTCCAGATTTTCCTCTGCATCCATCACCTGATAGGAAATCCCGGCTCTTTCCAGCATGGGCTTTACAATCCGGCAGTTGGGGCAGGTCTTGGTGGTAAAGAGGTACAGCTTGTCCGCCAAAACCTTCTGAGCCTCTTGGGGCTTCTCCTTTTCCGGGGGGCAGGAGATGTCCGGGCGGTAGGTCTTCCGGTCCTTGAATTCCTGGGACTTGCCGTCGTTCCAGTTCTGCACCGGGCGGTAGTAGCCGGTAATCCGACTGTAAACCTCGGTTTTCTTGCCGCAGTGGGGGCAGGTGTACTGTTCCCCGGGAAGGTACCCGTGGTCTACGCACACAGAGTAGGTGGGGGAGATGGTGTAGTAGGGAAGCTCATAGTTTTCCGCAATCTTCCGCACCAGAGCCGCCGCTGCTTTCCAGTCCGGCAGCTTCTCTCCCAGGAAGGTGTGGAACACCGTGCCGCTGGTGTAGAGGGTCTGCAAGCGGTCCTGAATGTCCAGCGCCTCAAACACGTCCTCCGTGTAGCCCACCGGCAGGTGGGAGGAGTTGGTGTAGTAGGGGGTAGCCCCTTCGTGGGCGGTGATGATGTCGGGGTAGCGCTTCTTGTCGTGCTTGGCAAGGCGGTAGGAGGTGGACTCCGCCGGGGTGGCCTCCAGGTTATACAGGTCGCCATACTGCTCCTGATAGTCGGAAAGGCGGTTGCGCATATGGTTCAGCACATCCACCGCAAAGTCCTGGGCGTCTTTGTGGGTCAGATCCTTCCGCAGCCAGGAAGCGTTGAGACAAGCCTCGTTCATGCCCACAAGGCCAATGGTGGAGAAGTGGTTGTCAAAGCCTCCCAAGTACCGCTTGGTGTAGGGATACAGTCCCTCTTCCAACAGCTTTGTGATGGTGGTGCGCTTGATTTTCAGGCTCCGGGCGGCAATGTCCATCATCCTATCCAGCCGCTTGTAAAATTCCTCCGGGGTGGCGGAGAGGTATGCAATCCGGGGGAGGTTGATGGTGACCACGCCCACGGAGCCGGTGGACTCGCCGCTTCCGAAGAAGCCGCCGCTCTTTTTCCGCAGCTCCCGCAAATCCAGCCGCAGCCGGCAGCACATACTCCGCACATCGGAAGGCTCCATGTCGGAGTTGATGTAGTTGGAAAAATAGGGCGTACCGTACTTGGCGGTCATCTCGAACAGGAGCCGGTTATTCTGAGTGTCGCTCCAGTCAAAGTCCCGGGTGATGGAGTAGGTGGGGATGGGATACTGGAAGCCCCGGCCGTTGGCGTCGCCCTCAATCATCACCTCGATGAAGGCCCGGTTGATCATGTCCATCTCCGCCTTGCAGTCGCCGTAGGTGAAGTCCTGGGGCTTGCCCCCCACGATGCAGGGCTGGTTTGCCAGGTCCGCCGGAACGGTCCAGTCCAGGGTGATGTTGGAGAATGGTGCCTGGGTGCCCCACCGGCTGGGGGTGTTTACCCCGTAGATGAAGCTTTCAATGCAGTGCTTTACCTCGTTGTAAGTCAGCTTGTCGGTCTTGACGAAAGGCGCCAGGTAGGTGTCAAAGCTGGAAAAAGCCTGGGCTCCTGCCCACTCGTTTTGCATGATGCCCAAAAAGTTCACCATCTGGTTGCAGAGGGTGGCTAAGTGCTTGGCAGGCGCAGAGGTGATTTTTCCCACCACGCCCCCCAGACCCTCCTGGATGAGCTGCTTCAGGCTCCAGCCGGCGCAGTAGCCGGTGAGCATGGACAGGTCGTGGATGTGCAGGTCGGCGTTGCGGTGGGCGTCCCCAATCTCCTGGTCGTAAATCTCGCTGAGCCAGTAGTTGGCGGTGATGGCGCCGGAGTTGGAGAGAATCAGGCCGCCCACAGAGTAGGTGACGGTGGAGTTCTCCTTCACCCGCCAGTCAGAGACCTTCAGGTAGCCGTCCACCAGGCCCTTGTAGTCCAAAATGGTGGAGCTCATGGAGCGGAGTTTCTCCCGGTTCTTCCGGTAGAGGATGTAGGCTTTGGCCACATCTCCGTAGCCTGCCCGCTGCAAAACCGCCTCCACGGAATCCTGAATGGACTCCACAGACACGGCGTTGTCCATGATTTTCCCCGCATAGTCCGCCGTCACCTGCAAAGAGAGCATATTGATGATGTCGGGGTTGTAGGGAATCCCAGTGGCCTCAAAGGCCTTGGTAATGGCGTTGGCAATTCTCGTAATGTTAAAATCCACGGTCTTGCCGTCCCGCTTGGTCACCTGATACATTTTCTTCACTCCTTTTCCGGGAAGCTCTGATGAAATCGGCAAGAGCTGGTAGCGAGAGATTTTTCGTCAGACAAAAGAATGGAAAACAGCGGAATACTGTATGTATTTCCTGTTTTTCATTCTGCATGGATGGCGAAAAAGATCCGCTATCCGGCCGCAGACGATTTCGTCAGAGTTTCCTTGTTGTTAATTTCCTCGTACCTGGGCATTGGGCAGGTAGGGAAGCACTGCCAAAAGCAGCTGCTTTAGCTCATCCTCCGAAAAAGCCGAGAGGCCTTGTCCCACCAGATCCCCCGTATCCCGGAAGTTTTGGATAAAATAGGGTTCCTCCCCGGAAAGCCACTGCCCCAGGGCTTTCATGGTTTCTGCGCTGTGGAGGGGCTTTACCACGGTGGTGCGAAACTCGTAGGGAATCCCGGCATTTCGGAGAATTTTTACACTTTCTGCCACCTGTTCCACCACATCCGCCCCGCCGCAGGTGTTTGCGTAGGCTTCCGGGGCGTTCTTAATGTCCATGGCCACGTAGCTTAAAAGCCCGGCTTCCAGAAGCTGCCCCAGCATCTTGGGGTTGGTGCCGTTGGTGTCCAGCTTCACAGGGTAGCCCAGGGCGGTGATTTTTCCGATCAGCTGGGGCAGATCCCGGTGAAGGGTGGGTTCCCCGCCGGTGATGCACACCCCTTCCAGAAGCCCCCGGCGCTTTTTGAGAAAGGCCAGAAGCGCATCTTCTCCCATGGCGGGGGGCTCTGCCCGGCTGGGAAGCACCAGGGAAGGATTGTGGCAGAAGGGGCACCGGAGATTGCAGCCCGCAAGAAACACAGTGCAGGCGATTTTCCCCGGGTAGTCCAGAAGGGTATTTTTTTGCAGACCGGCAATGTCCATAAGATACCTCCTTTCGCTGTTATCGAGAACCAGTATACGCCTTTTTGCGGCACTTGTCAAGGGATAACCACAAGATATTGTGGTTATATAATTATGGAAACCCAATATATAGGGATAAACGGGAGAGGAGGCAGGAAAAAACGACGAATTTTCTTCCCTCTGGGAGAAAGGGTATATGCAATCTGACGGAAGAAGCAGGGGAGGATATGTGGTTTTTGTTGCATATGCCCATTTATCGTGGTACAATGAAAGCAGGAAAATAAAAGAAAGGTGGTCGGGAACATGGAAGAAAAGGAAATGCGCTGCCCCTGGTGCGGCGGTTCTCTGGAAAAGGGGCTGCTTCGAGGGGGTACCTACTGTTTTGTAAGAGACGGCACGGAAAGCCCCTTGCTTTATGGGTATTTCAAAACCCAAATAGAAGGAGAAGGGTATGTTGCCTTCTTCAACTGGAAAAAGTTCCCTCCGGCCTATGCCTGCCGCTCCTGCAGGAAGATTATTCTGCCCTATTGAATCCGTTTTCAGGAAAGGAGCATTTATGAAAAAGAATGTGAAAAAATATCTGGCAATCGCCGCCGCCCTGGTGTGTGTTCTGGGAGCTTTTGCCCTGGGACGGTGGATGGGACTCCGGCAGGAGCGGGATTCCTTCCGGGAAAAGCGGACGGCGATCTGCACCATGGGCATGGAATATACCCTGGAGAGCTTCCAGAGCTTTCTGGACACCGGGGACGAGGCGGACTATTGGGAGGGCGCCCGGTGGCTTGACCGGTTCCTGTTCGCTTACCAGGAGCTTTACTACGGGGAAAAGGACGGTGTGGTTTACACCTATATGCCAAGATATGCCAATCTGCAAAAGCTTCTGTACAGCCAGCCGGAGGCTTGCCAGGCCCATATGGAAGAGATCCTGAAGGCCTTGGAAACCCAGAAAAAGGATTTGACCGGGCTGAACGCCTATGGCATGGTGGAGGAAATCTGCGGGGAGATTGAAAGCACCCTGCCATAAAAACCAACCCCCGGCGGATAGGTCCGCCGGGGGCTTTCTGAAAAAAGGGCAGGACGAAAGTCCTGCCCCTGATGTTTAATTGCCGAACTCCTGAAGTCCTTGGGAGACCTCGTAGTTGTAGCTGTCCCGGTTGGCGGTGACGATGTCGGCATACATCTGGGTGCCGTCCAGGTAACCCTTGGTGGAGTAGTAGGTGTCCGGGAAGGAGCTGCGTCCCCACAGCTTATCCCGGGAGATGAAGGTGAAGCCCTTTTCGGGAATCTGGTAGATACCCTGGTAGCCTACGGGGAAATAGACGGTGGTGGTTTCAAATTTTCCCTCGCTATGGGATACCTCGGCCTTGAACACCGTCACATAGTAGTTGCCCTCCGCCAGGCTGCCGGCCTCCTTCCGGGTGAGCAGATACTGACCCACAAAGACCGGCTCCGTGGCCGTGACCTTTTCGTCATAATCGGCGATTTCCCTCTGAATCAGGGCCAGGGCGTCGGCGTTCATCATGTCCCGGAAGTCCTCGCTCAGCTGGGACAGCTGGGTCAGAGGTGCAGCCTGGCTGTAAGACTCAAAGCCATCCCCGGCGGTCACGGTATAGTTGTCGCCATACCGGGAAGCCATGGCGGAATAGCACAGCAGGGGGTTAAAATAGCCGTCGGTGCTGAACCGGTAGGTGTCCAGGGTGGAATAGCCCTCGATGCCCTCCATATCCTCATAGGACATCTCTCCGGCGGTGTTCAGGATGCTGGTGTAGCGGATGGGATAGTAGACCACCATGCTGGGCAGCTCCTCATCCTTGCCGCTGACGGTGCCGCTGAAAATCAAAGCCAGGTCGTTGAAATTGCCGCTGAAATCCTTGGCGCTCTTGACGGTATTGAGAACATAGCCGGAGTAGGTCAGCTCGCTCAGGGTGAAATTGCTGCCGTAGGCCTTGGCGGTGTAGGCGTAGATGGCATCCTCCGCTTCCTTCTTCAGGCTGTCCAGATATTCCTGGGGAATCTGGGACAGGTCGGTAATGTACTCACTGAGGCCTTCCACCGTGTAGGTTTTTTCCGTAACGGAGGGAATCTTCCCCAGGTCCTCCAGACAGCGCTCCACCTGGTACTCGTCCAGATAGATGGTAATGGTATCGCCGTTGGCCAGGCCGTTTTCGGTGTCACATTCAAAGTCATAGGGGGTCAGCTCTCCGCCGGCGTACTCTATGCGAAGCCGTCCGTTGGTGGAGATGCCCTCAAAGGACACAGTCAGGTCCGCAAAGGGGTCGAAAGTTTCCGCCTCTTTCAGGCCTTCCACGGTGTAGGTGCCCTCGGTGTATTTCAGCTTGCAGGACACATACTGGAAAAATTCCTCGTTAATGTCCCAGGTGTAGTGAATCTGGTCGCCGTTGGAAAGGCCGCTGTCTTTGTCCAGGGACACATACACGGAGCCCTTCAGGCCGTCAAAGGCACTGACATCGTCCAGGTAGCCGCCCAGAGCGCCCAGCTTATCCTTGGCTTCCTTGGAGAACTTCACCTTGTCGCCGTACTTGGCTTTCATGGCATCCCAGTCGATGGAGACTCTGGCGGTGCCGTAGCCGCTGTAGCCCTCTACCTCAACGGTCACAAAGTCGTTCAGGTTGATGGTGGAGGTGATGTTCACCACAATGAGAATTGCCGCCACAATCACCGCAATGCCACCCACTACGGCTGCATACACCCACTTGGGCAGGGCCTTCAGCTTGGTTACCAGGGGATTTTCCGGCTTGGGTGCGGTCTGAACCGCTGTGGGGCTGCCCTGGAACTGGGGAGCTTCCTGATAAGGAGCCTCATTCTGGAACTGGGGCGCTGCCTGATAGGGAGCAGCTTCCGGTGCGGGGGACGGCTGTTCCTCCGTGTCCAGGGGCTTTCCGCAGCTGGTGCAGAACTTGGAATCACCTTCCTGCTGTGCTCCGCAATGTACGCAAAACACATTCTTCTTTTCCGGCTGCTGTTCCTCGGTGTCCAGGGGCTTTCCGCAGCTGGTGCAGAACTTGGAACCATCCTCTTGCTGGGCTCCGCAATGCACACAAAACATATTCGTTTCCTCCCTTTTTTATATTTCCCGGCAGGCTCTGCCGGAATTGCCGAATATAATTCAAAGATTGTTTACAATTACAAATCTATTATAATGTGCCCATAGAGCAAAAGCAACCCTTTTTTTCCGGATTCCCGGCGGGGAAAACCACGGAAACCTGGCGTGGGTGGGCACTACCAGCCAAGGACTTCCGTGCCGGAAAAGCCGGCACGGTGTGAGCGGTCATTTGTCGGCTTGTACTTCGACAACGGGATGATAAGGGTGCGTAAATGGGAAAAGCCAAAAGGCTCCCTTGCCAAAGGGAGCTGGCGCCGAAGGCGACTGAGGGATTGCACAGCAGGCACTTTCCAACTTGTAAAAGTCCAATGTGGAAAAGTACGCACCCCATAGCTCCCGACCGGAGGGAGCTGTCACCGCAGGTGACTGAGGGAGCCAGCGGGGCGTAAGCTGATGGTTTGATTTTGGGGTGGTATTTGATAAAGGTTATAGACACCCCAACCTCAACCGCAGTAACGATACCGGGAATTGGAGGGGCAGTAACGATTTGCAGAAGATTACCGTGCGAAATTGTTTGCGGCGACTCGCCGCCGATACCGGGCGGGGCAGGGCAGTGACGACCTGCATCAGCTACCGAGCGAAATTGACACCGGAGGCACTCCGGGCGCTTGCCAGCGGGGCCATACTTTCTTGCTCCGGCAAGAAAGTAAGGAAAGTTGTCCGGCTTAAGGGGGGAACAACTCGCTCCCGCTCGAATTGTTCCTCCCTTGAGAATCCCCCGGGAGGAACCATCGGAAGATTGGCCCTTCGCTTTGGCTCGGGTGGTGGGTTTTAGCCTCTACCCCCATTTTGGTTTGTGGGTTTTGGGGGCGTTTTTATCTCACGCTGTCGATTGAAAGATGGAAAAAGCCCGGTATCGTACCATAGAACGATACAGGGCTTTTCGTGAATCGGGAATAGGTTCGTAGGGACACTCTGCCGTGTGTGGTATCAGCTGGAGCTGTCCTCGGTGGCTTCTGGGGCGCGTTTGATGAAGGCGACGTTGAAAATCTGGGCGGGGTAGGACTCGGCGATTTCGCCGTCGTAGCCTACGATGATCCGGTCGCCGGGTTTCAGGGTGTCCAGGGCCTGGGGCAGGTGCAGGACAATCTGGTCGCTGGAGTTCCGCTCGGGGCTGCCCTCCACCGGCTCTACCAGAAGCTGGGTGTCGTTTTCCAGCACGATGGCTTCGAACTCTGCTTCTGCGGTCACTTCCTGCTGCCGCTGCATCAGAACCATACAAACCACCACAATAATCAGACACAGCACCAGAATGCCGATGCTCAAGCCTTTGTGCTTCATAAGATAATCGACCATAATAACCTCCAAAAATGGAAAATCAGGGAATTTGCAGACTACTTTCAGGGTATCATAAACCCGGGAGAATGTCAACGAAAGAAAATTTTTGAATGTGCCCCGCTTGCTTGACAAAGTACGACAGTTTATGCTATATTTTAATCGGAATATGTCTCCCCATAGAGTCTTTCCAAGCGATTTTTACGGGACCGCCTCCTTCCGGGAGGTTAAGCCATACGGACAGTCCTGCCGTTGGCGGCTTGCCGCCTTTGTTGATTGGGCGTTTGCTCTATTTTATAAGTTGGTTACTTCATAACCGAAATGCGTAACTGCGCAAACTTGTGAAACAGTCAATAAAGAGTAGTAAAAGTATTGTTGCTATATAGACTCTGTGTTCTGCATATGGGATTTTCGCTCCGGGTGCGCCCGGGGTATCCTGTGCGCTATGGGATTTTTTCGCAGGTTGTGTTGTCACAGCCTGCGTTTTTTCTTTGGTGAGGTGTGATATGGAAGAAAAAAAGACTTATCTGGACCAGAACCGTGCCCCCATTTATGAGGCACTCCAGCGGTTCCGGGAGATGCGGGTGGTGCCCTTCGATGTACCCGGGCACAAGCATGGCCGGGGCAACCCGGAGCTGACTGCCTTTTTGGGGCAGCAGTGCGTGGCGGTGGATGTGAACAGCATGAAGCCCCTGGATAACCTGTGTCATCCCATTTCGGTTATCCGGGAGGCGGAGGAGCTGGCGGCGGAGGCCTTCGGTGCTGCCGCAGCCTTTTTGATGGTGGGCGGCACCACCAGCTCTGTTCAGAGCATGGTGCTCTCCACCTGCAAGCGGGGAGATAAGATTATCCTCCCCCGGAACGTCCACAGAAGCGTGATCAATGCTCTGGTGCTCTGCGGCGCCATTCCAGTTTATGTAAACCCCGAGGTAGACCCCCGGCTGGGTATCTCTTTGGGTATGCGCCGGGAGCAGGTGGAAAAGGCCATTGCGGAGCATCCCGACGCCGTGGCGGTGCTGGTGAACAACCCCACCTACTACGGTGTGTGCAGCGACCTGCGGGCGATTGTGAAGATGGCCCACAAGGCCGGGATGTACTGCCTGGCGGACGAGGCCCACGGCACCCACTTCTACTTTGGGGACGGGATGCCCGTCTCCGCCATGGAGGCAGGGGCGGACATGGCTTCCGTGTCCATGCACAAAAGCGGCGGCAGCCTGACCCAGTCCAGTTTGCTGCTGGTGGGAGAGAAGATCAACCCCCGGTATGTGCGGCAGATTATCAACCTCACCCAGACCACCTCCGGCAGCTACCTGCTGATGTCCAGCCTGGACATCAGCCGCCGGAACCTGGCCCAGCGGGGCCGGGAGGTGTTCGCCAAGGTTTCCGCCATGGCGGACTATGCCCGGGAGGAGATCAACGAAATCGGGGGCTACTATGCCTTCGGCCGGGAGCTGATCAACGGCAACTCCGTCTTTGACTTTGACCCCACCAAGCTCAGTATCCACACCCGGGACATTGGTCTTGCGGGCATTGAGGTCTACGATATCCTGCGGGATGAGTACGACATTCAGATTGAGTTTGGCGACATCGGCAACATCCTTGCCTATCTTTCCATCGGCGACCGTCCCCAGGAGCTGGAGCGGCTGGTAAGCGCCCTGGCGGAGATTCGCCGCCGGTACCAGAAGGACGGCTCCGGGCTTCTGAACCAGGAGTACATCGACCCGGAGGTGGTGGCAAGCCCCCAGGAGGCTTTCTACGCCCAGAAGGAGAGCCTGCCCCTCCTGGAGAGCGTGGGCCGGGTTTGCAGCGAGTTTGTTATGTGCTATCCCCCCGGAATCCCCATTCTGGCTCCGGGAGAGCGGATTACCAAGGATATTCTGGACTACATCCTCTACGCCAAGGAAAAGGGCTGCTCCATGACCGGCCCGGAGGACCCGGATATTCTCCACCTGAACGTGCTGGTGTAAGGAGGCTTTCTTATGGAACTTTGGTTCAGCGAATTTCACACCCCGGACGTGAAGCACTCCATGCGGGTGACCCGGCACTACTACTCCAAGAAAAGCGAGTATCAGCAGATTGATATTTTCGAGACCCCGGAATTTGGCAAGGTGCTGGCTCTGGACGGCAATGTGATGCTGACGGAGCGGGACGAGTTTATCTACGACGAGATGATTACCCACGTGCCCATGGCAGTCCATCCCCATATTGAGGATGTGCTGGTCATCGGCGCCGGTGACGGCGGCGTTGTAAGAGAGCTGGCAAGATACGACCAGGTGAAGCGGATTGACCTGGTGGAGATGGACCCGGACGTGGTGGATGCCTGCCGCACCTACCTGCCGGAAAACGCCAGCCGTCTGAATGACAGCCGGGTGCATATCTACTATGACAACGCCCTGCGGTATATCCGCCGGTGCACCAACCAGTATGACCTGATTATCGTGGACTCCACCGACCCCTTCGGCCCCTCAGAAGGGTACTTTACCCGGGAGTTTTACGGCATTTGCTATAACGCCCTCCGGGAGGACGGGATTATGGTAAACCAGCAGGGCAGCCCCTTCTACAGCCACGATGCGGAGGCCATGAAGCGCAGCCATATGCGCATCGTCACCACCTTCCCCATCAGCCGGGTGTACCAGGCTCATATCCCCACCTACGCCGCCGGCTACTGGCTCTTTGGCTTTGCCAGCAAGAAATACCATCCCATTGACGATCTGGACGCCGAAAAGTGGCTGTCCCTCAATCTGGGAACCAAATACTACACCACCAAGCTCCATGTAGGCGCCTTTTACCTGCCGGCGTTTCTGGAGAAGATGCTCCAGGAGGTGGAATGATGTTATCTTCCAATGTAGAAACCTTTATCGCCTGCGATGCCCCTTATGAGGAGGCAAAAATCGTCCTCTTCGGCGCTCCCTTTGACTCCACCACCAGCTTCCGCCCCGGCGCCCGGTTCGGCTCCGCCGCCATGCGCCACGAAAGCTTCGGTATCGAAACCTACAGCCCCTACCAGGACAAAGACCTGACGGACTGCGCTGTCTTTGACAGCGGCGACCTGGAGCTGTGCTTCGGAAGCGCAGAGGCGGCTTTGCAGGATATTACCGAACGAGCCAAGACCATCCTGGAGGATGGAAAGCTGCCCCTGCTGATTGGCGGCGAGCATCTGGTGACCCTGGGCTCTGTCCGGGCGGTGGCGGAAAAGTACCCCGACCTTCATATCATCCACTTTGATGCCCATGCAGATTTGCGCCAGGATTACCTGGGGGCGGAGCTGAGCCACGCCTGTGTCATCCGCCGGTGCCACGACATCTTAGGGGATGGAAGAATCCACCAGTTCTGCATCCGCAGCGGCGACCGGGAGGAATTCCGGTTTGCCGATGCCCACACGGATATGCACAAGTTTGACTTTTCCGGCCTGGAAGAACTTTGCACCCGGCTGGCAGAGGAAAAAGTCCCGGTGTACTTCACCATTGACCTGGACTGCCTGGACCCCTCCGCCTTCCCCGGCACCGGCACCCCGGAAGCCGGCGGCGTGACCTTCCTGCAGCTGCTGGCTGCGATCCAGACCGTGGCAAAGACCAACGTGGTGGGAGCGGACGTAAATGAGCTGGCACCCATGCTGGATGCCAGCGGCGTATCCACCGCCATGGCCTGCAAGGTGCTGCGGGAACTGATTTTGGCATTATACAAATAACCATAAAGGAGATTTGGCTATGAGTAAAGTATTGGTAATCGGCTGCGGCGGCGTGGCTTCCGTGGCAATTCAGAAGTGCTGCCAGGTGAGCGAGGTGTTCACCGAAGTGTGCATCGCCAGCCGCACCAAGGCAAAGTGCGACGCCCTGGCCCAGGAGCTCTCCGGCAAGACCGCTACCCGGATCACCACCGCCCAGGTGGACGCGGACGATGTGAACCAGGTCATTGACCTGATCAAGAGCTACCAGCCCGACCTGGTGATGAACATTGCCCTGCCTTATCAGGACCTGACCATCATGGACGCCTGCCTGGAGTGCGGCGTCAACTATATGGACACCGCCAACTACGAGCCGGAGGACACGGACGATCCTGCCTGGCGGGAGATTTAC
The DNA here is from genome assembly GCA_018713285.1 of Candidatus Faecousia excrementigallinarum. Taxonomy (GTDB): domain Bacteria; phylum Bacillota; class Clostridia; order Oscillospirales; family Oscillospiraceae; genus Faecousia; species Faecousia excrementigallinarum. The sequence goes on along the minus strand of DVFK01000010.1, from coordinate 2,274 downwards.
GAGAAGCGCTGTGAGGAGAAGGGCTTTTCTGCCTACTTTGACTACTCCTGGCAGTGGGATTACCGGGAGAAGTTCCAGAAGGCTGGCCTCGTGGCATTGCTGGGCTGCGGCTTTGACCCGGGCGTGACCCAGGCCTACTGCGCCTATGCCAAGAAGCACCAGTTTGACACCATCGACACCATCGACATCCTGGACTGCAACGGCGGCGACCACGGCTATCCCTTCGCCACCAACTTTAACCCGGAGGTGAACCTGCGGGAGGTGTCCGCCCCCGGCAGCTACTGGGAGGACGGTCACTGGGTGGAGATTCCCGCCATGTCCATCCGCCGGGAGTACGACTTTGACGCCGTGGGTCAGAAGGATATGTACCTGCTGCACCACGAGGAGATTGAGTCCCTGGCGGAGAATATCCCGGAGGTGAAGCGGATTCGCTTCTTTATGACCTTCGGTCAGAGCTACCTGACCCACATGAAGTGTCTGGAGAACGTGGGTATGCTCTCCACCACTCCCATCCAGTTCGAGGGTCACGAGATCGTGCCCATCAAGTTCCTGAAAGCCCTCCTGCCGGATCCTGCCAGCCTTGGCCCCCGTACCCACGGCAAGACCAACATCGGCTGCATCTTCACCGGCAAGAAGGACGGCAAGGACAAGACCTACTATATTTACAATGTGTGCGACCACCAGGAGTGCTATAAAGAGGTCAAGAGCCAGGCTATCAGCTACACCACCGGCGTACCTGCCATGTGCGGCGCTTTGATGCTCCTTACCGGCAAGTGGAACAAGCCCGGTGTTCACACCGTGGAGGAGTTCGATCCCGATCCCTTCCTGGATGCCCTGGACAAGTACGGCCTGCCCCGGCAGGAGAACTTTGACCCGGTGCTGGTGCCCTGATGGAGACAAGACCTGCCTTTGCCCGGGTGAAAAGCCCGGAGGAATTTGCAAACCTTCCCAGCCCTGCCTATGTCCTGGAGGAGGCCCAGCTGGAGGAAAACTGCCGGATTCTTGCCGGCCTTATGGAGCGCACCGGCTGTAAGGTGCTGCTGGCCCAGAAGGCCTTTTCCAACTACAAGTGCTATCCCCTTGTGGGTAAGTACCTTGCCGGCACCGAGGCCAGCGGTCTGTTTGAAGCCAGGCTGGGCCGGGAGGAAATGCCGGATAAAGAAGTCCATGTGTTCTGCGCCGCCTACCGGGAGGAGGACTTCCGGGAGCTGCTCCAATACGCCGACCACATCGTGTTCAACTCCATTTCCCAGCTGAAAAAGTTTGGCAGAATGGGAAAGGAGGCTGGCAAGAGCCTGGGGCTGCGGATCAACCCCCAGCACTCCACCCAGGAGGGGCACGCCATCTACGACCCCTGCGCCCCCGGCAGCCGTATGGGGGTGACCCGGGAGGTTTGGGACAAAGACATGACTCCGGAGCTTCTGGAACTGCTGGACGGCCTCCATTTTCACACCCTGTGCGAGCAGGATTCCCCGGATCTGGCCGCCACCTTGGAAGCGGTGGAAAAGGGCTTCGGAGATGTGCTGCCCCGGATGAAATGGCTGAACATGGGGGGCGGTCACCACATTACCCGGCCGGGCTATGACATGGCTACCCTGGAAGGCAGCATCTCCAAGGCCCAGAGCCTTTGGGATGTGGAGGTGTACCTGGAGCCGGGAGAGGCGGTGGCTCTCAACGCCGGGTACCTGGTGAGCCGGGTGCTGGATATTGTCACCAATGGGGATACCAAAATCGCCATTCTGGATGCCAGCGCCGCCTGCCATATGCCGGATGTGATTGAAATGCCCTACACCCCGCCTTTGTACCAGGCGGGGGAGCCGGGGGAGCTGAAGCATACTTACCGCCTGGCAGGACCTACCTGTCTTGCGGGGGACGTGATTGGGGACTATTCCTTCCCGGAGGAACTGCGGGAAGGGGATATCCTGGTGTTCGGGGATATGGCCATCTACACCACCTGCAAGAACAATACCTTCAACGGTATGCCCCTGCCCAACATCTACCGCCGGAACCTGGACGGCGGCCTGGAACAGCTGACGGACTTCGGCTACCGGGATTTCAAAATGCGTCTGTAAGATACCTTTCATACAAGCCGCCGGAAGGAGTAACCCTTCCGGCGGCTCTTTATATAGTTTATCTAAATTTACTAAACAGTTAACTTAAGCATTTAGATAAAAGGCAGAATATGGGGAAATCAGCAGGAAAGGGGTTGATTTGGGGGACATATGTCGTTATAATAGGGACAAACAAAAGAAAATACTTAATTTCTCAATCTGA
>DVFK01000120.1 GCA_018713285.1 Candidatus Faecousia excrementigallinarum | reverse complement strand
CGTCTTGAAAATCAAGGGGTTCCCTGCTTGCTATACAAATTGGGATATGTCTTATCTTCATTTCTGACAACGCAGAAAGCAATATAATAACGAAAAGGGACCGCTGAAGTGAATCAGCAGTCCCTATTCTTTAGACTGTAAATGTGCAATTTTCTTTTCCAATCATGTGGGAAGGTGTCGATTGGAGAAGAGTTGGAGAGAATCGGAGAATTTCCTCCGATTTTCATCACTCCATACGCCAAATTGGAGAGGAATCAGTACAGCTTAGCACCTGCCGGGATGTGGGGGTCTACCATGAGGCAGTGGAGCTTCTCCACGCCCTCCTCGTGGTGGACGGCGGAGATGATCATGCCGCAGGAATCGATGCCCATCATCTTCCGGGGGGGAAGGTTGGTGATGGCAATGAGGGTCTTGCCCACCAGTTCCTCCGGCTCGTAGGTATCGTGGATACCACTGAGGATGACCCGGTCGGTGCCGGTGCCGTCGTCCAGGGTGAACCTCAGAAGCTTCTTGGACTTCTTCACCGCCTCGCAGGCCTTCACTTTCACCGCCCGGAAGTCGGACTTGGCGAAGGTTTCAAAGTCCACAAACTCGGAGAACAAGGGCTCAATCTCCACCTTGGAGAAGTCGATGGGAGCCGCAGAAATGAGGGGTGCTTCGCTGGGTTCCACCGCAGGAGCGGGGGCAGCCTCTTCTTCACCCTTGGCAGCCTTGTTCCGGGAGATTTCCTCGGCGGTGGGCTTCATGGTGGGGAACAGGAGCACGTCCCGGATGGAGGCGGAGTCCGTCAGGAGCATCACCAGCCGGTCTACGCCGAAGCCCAGACCGCCCGTGGGGGGCAGGCCGTACTCCAGAGCGGTGATGTAGTCGTAGTCCACCTGAGCCCGGCTGGAGGGGTCCAGCGCCTTCCGGTCTGCCACCTGCTTTTCGAACCGGCCCTTCTGGTCGATGGGGTCGTTCAGCTCGGAGAAGGCGTTGCCGAACTCCGTGGCGTTGATGAAGTACTCAAACCGCTCGGTGTAGGCGGGGTTGCCCGGCTTCCGCTTTGCCAGGGGGCTGTTCTCCACCGGGTAATCGTAAATGAAGGTGGGCTGAATCAGCTTTTCCTCCACGAAGGCGTCGAAGAACTCAGCCAGAATCGCACCCTTGGTGGGAATCTCCGGCAGAGCCACCTTGTGAGCCTTGGCGATTTCCACCGCCTCCTGGTCGGAGGTGATGGCGTCGAAGTCCACGCCGGAGTACTTCTTCACGGCCTCCACCATGGTCATCCGCTCCCAGTGGCTCAGGTCAATTTCCTTGCCCTGATAGGGGATGGTGAGGGTGCCGCAGACCTTCATGGCCACGGTCTTCATCATCTCCTCCACCAGGTCCATCATGCCGTGGTAGTCGGTGTAAGCCTGGTAGAGCTCAATGGAGGTAAATTCCGGGTTGTGCTTGGGGTCCATGCCCTCGTTCCGGAAAATCCGGCCAACCTCGTACACCCGGTCCATGCCGCCTACCACCAGCCGCTTCAGGTACAGCTCGGTCTCAATCCGCAGCACCATGTCCATGTCCAGGGTGTTGTGGTGGGTGAGGAAGGGGCGGGCGGAGGCGCCGATTTCAAAGGGGGTGAGGATGGGAGTGTCCACCTCCAGGAAGCCCTTGCCGTCCAGGAAGCTCCGCAGCTCCCGGAGAATCATGCTCCGCTTCACAAAGGTGTCCTTCACCTCAGGGTTTACAATCAGGTCCACATAGCGCTGACGATACCGGGTCTCCCGGTCGGTAAGACCGTGGAACTTCTCCGGCAGGGGAAGGAGGGACTTGCTCAGCAGGGTAATCTCGTGAGCCCGGACGGAGATTTCGCCCCGCTGGGTGCGGAACACGTCGCCGGTCACGCCCACCACGTCGCCGATGTCGTTCTTCTTGAACCGGTTGAAGGAGGCTTCCTCCATCTCGTCAATCTTCACATAGAGCTGGATTCTGCCGGCGCTGTCCTGCAAGTCGCAGAAAAGCACCTTGCCCATGCCCCGCTTGCTCATGAGGCGGCCGGCCAAAGAGACGGTCTTGCCCTCCAGGGCATCGAAGTTGTCCTTGATCTCCTGGGAGGTGGCGGTAATCTCATACTTGGTCTCCTGGAAGGGGTCGAAGCCCTCCCGGCGGAGGTTCTCCAGCTTCTCCCGGCGAATCCGCACCTGGTCGCTGACAGGGATTTCCTCCTGGGGTACAAACTTTGCCATGCTCAGCCCTCCCGGGTTACGTTGACAACCACCATCTCGTAGGAGCCGGAGGGGGCGTTCACCCGGAAGGTTTCACCGGGAATCTTGCCCACGATGGCACGGCCGAAGGGGGAGTCGTCGGAAATCTTGTAGTTCATGGGGTCGGCTTCCTGGGAGCCGGTAATCCGGTAGGTGGTTTCCTCACCGGTCTCGGGGTTGCGGACGGTGACGGAGCAACCCAGACCCACACGGCCGGAGGCCTCGTTCTCGTCCTCGATGATGACGGCGTGAGCCAGGATGTCCTCAATCTCCGCAATCCGTCCGTAGAGCTTGGCCTGCTCGTTCTTGGCGGCATCGTACTCGGAGTTTTCCGACAAGTCGCCGTAGGACCGGGCCTCGGCAATCATGGCCGCAATTTCCCGTTCCCGGGTGGTTTTCAGGTAGGTCAGTTCCTTCTCCAAATCGGACAGGCGCAGTTGGGTAATCTTAAATTCCTTTGCCATATTGCAAGATCCTTTCTGAATCAAAAATTTCCATAGCTTCCCTCATTATAGAGGAAAACCCCCACATAGTCAAGTAATTTCCCGGTTATTTCCCGGATTTCAGGGCGGAAAGGGCGTCCTGGAGCTGGGGGTCTTCCGCCGGTTCCAAAAGGTCGGAATAGATTTTGGCGGCGGTTTCCTCGTCCACCTGGGAAATCACATCCGGCGTCAGGCCGCCGGCTTCTGTCAGGTTCACGCCGTTGGGGGTGAAGTAGTGGCCGGTGGAGAGGGCTACGGCAGAGCCGTCTTTCAGCCGCAGGGTGTACTGGAAGTTGCTCTTGCCCACGGTGGGCTGCCCCACCACCGTTGCCCAGTCGTACTCCTGCAAAGCGGCGGCGAAGAACTCGGCGGCGGAGTAGCTTTCTCCGTTTACCAGCACCGCCATGGGAAGCTCAATGCAGTCGGCGTCCGACTCGTCCAGGGTTTCGCTGCCCAGGTAGTCAACCCCCCGAAACAGTGGCCCTTCCGGCAGGAGGTAGTCCAGCACCTCCACCAGCTCCGAGGTGTAGCCGCCGGGATTGAAGCGCACGTCGAAAACCAGGCTCTCGGCTCCCTGCTCCATCAGGGCATCCACGGCGGCGATGGTATCTTTGGCGCAGTTGGTGTTGAAGTTCACAATCTTGATATAGCCCACGTTGTCCGGAAGCATCTCGTAGGTTGCCACCTTCTCCTGAATCTGCCGCCGCTCTACAGAGAAGGACAGGGGTTCCCCATCCCGGAGGACTTCCACGTTCACGAAGGTTCCCGGCTCGCCCCGGATGAGGTCAGAGGCACCGTTGGTGCCCAAATCCTTTACCTTCTGTCCTTCCACAGCGGTGAGAATATCTCCGGGAAGAATCCCCGCCTCCTTGGCAGGGCCTTCCGGCTCCAGCTTGAGAATCTCCAGCCCGGTGCCGTCCTGCGTAGGGGTGATGGTAATGCCGATGCCCACATAGGCGTTGTTCTTCCCCTCCATCACCTGGTCGTACTGGTCGGCGGGGATGTAGTAGCTCCACCGGTCTCCCGTGGCTTTCACCATGGCCTCGGCGGCGGCATCTTCCAGGGCTGTGGCGTCTGCCCCGTCAATGTATTTCTGCAAAATGATGTTTTCCAGTTCCTCCAGCTTGGACTGGCCGATGCCGGGGCCCAGCCCGCCGAAGAAGGGAACCCAGCCCGTGGCAAGGCAGAGGCTGATAAAACCGCCCACGGCCACCGCCAGAATATAAGAGGCGGTGATACCCACAATTTTCAGGACTTTTTTGGAATTTTTCACAAGCAATCACCTCATAGAATAATTCCCACAGCCAGGGCGGGCTATGCCCTGGCTGTGGGATTTCATATGTTTTTTGTCAGATGGGGATGTAGTCTGCCGGGTTCACCGCCACGCCGTTCTTGAACACGCTGAAGTGGAGGTGGGGGCCGGTGGACACGCCGGTGGAGCCGCAGTAGCCGATGAGCTCACCCGCTGCCACATTCTGTCCCACGCTCACCACGTACCGGGTCATGTGCAGGTACATGGTGGTGTAGGTGCCGTCCATATGGTCAATCATCACGTAGTTGCCGCCGGAGGAACCGTAGGTGGCTACGATGACTTTACCTGCCCGGGAGGCGTAGATGGGGGTTCCCTCCGGGGCGCTCAGATCCACGCCGTTGTGGAGGCGGTAGTCACCGTACACCGGGTGCAGCCGCATGCCGAAGGGGCTGGACAGCCGGGTGTAGGAGATGGGCACCAGCCAGGTGACGCCGCCCACATCGTTCCCTTCTCCGGCGCTGCCGGAACCGCCCAGGTCATCGGAGCTGCCGTCGTCCGTGGGAGGGGCAGGGGGCTTCTGCTGCTCCTGCTCCTTGAGCCATTCCTCGTACTCCCGCTGCTGTGCCTCGGTGTACTCGTTTTGCTTTTCAATGATGCTCAGGAGCATATGGTAGGATTCCTCCTCCGCCTGCTCAACCAGGGCTGCGTACTCCTCACCCCGGGCTACCAGGTTGGCAAGAAGTTCATCGGCCTTTGCCCGCTTGGCATCCAGCTCTTCCTGGGTCTTGTCCAGCTCCTGACGGCTGACCTCCAGGGCTGCCATTTCCTCCTCCAGGGCGGTCTTGGCGGTCTCTACCTGCCGGGCTGCGGCATCCAGCTGAGCCAGGGCTTCCTTATCCGCCTGGTTGATTTGCAGCACCATATACATCCGGTCCAGCATATCGGTGAAGCTGGTGGCCTGGAACAGCACGGACCAGTAGGACACCTGTCCGTTCTTCTCCATGGCGCAGATCCGCTCCTGGTTCTTCTCGTTCAGGTAGTCCAGTTCCTCCTGGGCCTTATCCAGCTCCGCCTGCTTGTCGGCGACCAGCTGGCCGTAGGCCTTGATCTGGGCGTCCAGATTGTCCATCTGCTCATACAGCAGGGTGATCTGCTGGTCAATCACATTCTTCTCTGCCACAACCGCTTCCATCTCTTCCATGTTTCCGGAAAGCTGGCTTTGCAGATCCTGGATTTTCTGATCATTTTCCGCCTTCTGGGCTTCCAGCTGGTCAATCTCCTCCTGAATCTCGTCGGAGGATTTGGCGGCGGACACGGTGGTAGCGAAGAGGCCGGCCAACAGGCTCAGCAGCAGCGCTCCCGCCAGAATCCCTGCCACAAGGGAGGTGATGCGTTTTCTGTTTCTCATGTTTGCCTCCTTGGTCTATCTTGTAATCTGTTTTAGTGCAGGTTTACGTATTTGGTGGGGTCTACATAGGCTCCGTTGTAAATCAGCCCGAAATGGAGGTGGGGGCCGGTGGAGGCTCCGGTGGAGCCGCAGTAGCCGATGACCTGGCCGGCTTCCACATAATCCCCGGCACTGACGATGTAGTGGGTCATGTGCAGGTAAATGGAGGTGAAGCCGTCTCCGTGGTCAATGTAGACGTAGTAGCCGCCGGAGGCGCCGTAGGTGGCCTGAGTCACCACGCCGCTGCGGGTGGCGTAGATGGGGTTACCCAGGTAGGCTGCCAGGTCCACGCCGTAGTGGGTGGTTACCACACCGGTAATGGGGTGTACCCGGGTGCCGAAGGGGCTGGATATGTAGACATAATCCACAGGCACCACCCAGCCGCCGGGGTTGGAACCGCCGGAGGAGCCGCCCTCATCCGGTTCGGAGGGCTCGGTGGGCTTTTGGGTAGGCTCAGTGCCCTGGGTGGGCTCGGGGCTCAGGGTGGGAGCCTCCGTGGGGGGTGTGGTCTCCGGTACGGAGGTGGAGAGCCATTCCTGGTACTTCTCCCAGTCCAGTTGGGCCTGGGCATCGTCAATTTCTGCCAGGATGCCATCCATGTTGTTTTCCGTTTCTTCGATGGCCTTCCGGTATTCATCTCCCAGAGCCAGCAGCTCTTCCAGGGTTTCCATGGACTTTTTCTGCTTTTCCTCCAGCTCTGCCTGGGTTGTGGTCAGCTCCTGCCGGGTGGCTTCCGCTGCCTCCCGCTCTGTGGTCAGGGCCTGGGTGGCTGCCTCTACTTCCTGGGAAGCGGCTTCCAGGGCGTCCAGGCAGTCCTGATCTCCCTGGTGAATCTGGGAAATCATCCGCATCTGGTCCAGAAGCTCCGTAAAGGAGCTGGCCCGGAACAGCACAGACCAGTAGGAAAGGCCGTTGTCCTTTTCCATGGCCCGGATCCGCTCCCGGTTCTGCACCTGCAGGTCGTTGAGCTTCGCCTTGGCGGCGTCCAGCTCCTCCTGCTTGTCGGCAATCAGCAGGTTATAGGCGGAAATCTGTTCGTTGATGGTGTCCTCCTGCTGTCCCAGCAGGAAAATCTCCTGCTCCAGCACGCTCTTTTCTGCAATGAGGGCATCCAGCTTGCTGCTCTGCTCCGAAAGTCCGGCCTGGAGCTGCTCCCGCTGGGCCTGCAAATCCGCTTTCTTGGATTCCAGCTCTGCAATCTGCTCTTCCAGGGTGCTGATGTTATCTGCCTTGGGCTGATGGGAGCCAATGAGCACATTTCCCACCAGCACCAGGGCCAGAAGCCCCACAAAAAGCCGGGTGATTGATTTTTTCATAGAAAAGACCTCCTTACACATCCATAAACTTCCGGATGGATGTCCAGCTGCCTACAATGCCCACGAACAGGCCGGCAGCGGCAAAGGTCCCAACCAGGGGCCATACAATCTGATGGAAGGGGACGAACTGGAACATATCCAGGGCGTCTGCCTGGGCAATCCGCTCCACCACCGCATCATAGGCCAGCCACTCCACCAGGAAGGCCAGGGCTGCACCGGTCATGCCCAGCAGGAATCCTTCCACCACGAAGGGCAATCGGATAAAGCCGTTGGTGGCGCCCACCATCTTCATAATGGAAATCTCGTCCCGCCGGTCATACATGGCAAGCTTGACGGTGTTGGAGATAATCAAAAGGCTTACAATCAGAAGCACGATGGTTACCACCACCGTCACCACCCGGAGGATGTCCTGCATGGCGGTGAAGCCGTCTGCCAGCTCCTGGGCGGCCCGGTAATCCACGATGCCGGGAATCTGCATCAGCTGGTCGATGGTCTCCTGCATCAGCCGGTTATCTTCCAGAATCACGATGTACCGGTGCTCTAAGTAGGAGGTGTCGAAGCCGTCGAAGGCGTCGGGATTGTCGCTGGCGTCCTTGAAGTCCTCAAAGGCGTCCTCCCGGTAGACAAATTCGCAGGAGGCGATGTTGTCCAGCCGCTTGATTTTGGTGTCGATGCTCTTGGCCTCGGCGTCGGACAGCTCCCGGTCCACGTACACCGTCACCTCGTTGGTCTTGTTCAGTTCCTCCACCATGATGTTCAGGTTGTAGGCAACGGTGGTAAAGCTGCCCACAATCAAAAGACAGGCCACCGTCACGCACACGGCGGCAAAGGACATGAAGCCATGGAGGAAAATACCCTTCACGCCCTCTTTCAGTAAGTACCCAAAGTTATTGCTTTTCATTGTTCTTCTTCTCCATCCAATCCGTCACTGATCACCAGGCCCTCGTCAATGGCGATGACCCGCTTGTGCATCCGCTCCACCAGTTCCAACTCGTGGGTAACCACCAGAACCGTGGTGCCCAGGTTGTTGATTTCCTGCAGAAGGCTCATAATCTCAATGGAACGAGCCGGGTCCAGGTTGCCGGTGGGCTCGTCGGCGATGATGGTGGAGGGGTTGTTCACCAGGGCCCGGGCGATGGCCAGACGCTGCTGTTCGCCGCCGGAAAGGGCGGAGGGGTGGCGCTTCTCCTTGGTCTCCAGGCCTACCAGCTCCAGCACGTAGGGAACCCGCTCCCGGATTTCCCGCTCTCTGGCACCCACAACCCGCATGGCAAAGGCCACGTTCTCGTAGACGGTCTTGGTGTCAATCAGCCGGAAATCCTGGAACACCACGCCGATGGTGCGGCGCAGGTACGGAATCTCACGCTTGCGAATCCGCTCCAGGGAATAGCCGTTCACATGGACGGCGCCGGAGGTGGGCTTCAACTCGCCGTTGATCAGCTTGATAATGGTGGATTTGCCGGAGCCGGAGGGTCCTACCAGGAAGGCAAACTCCCCGTCTTCAATCTGCATACTCACACCCCGGAGGGCGTCGTTTCCCTCCGCATAGGTTTTTACGACATTGGTAAATTCAATCATAAGCTCGACTCCAATTTTCAGTGTAACCAAATTGTAACACATTGTAATCATCGTGTCAACCACCGGCGGGAAAAGTTTTTCCCTTTTTCTCCGGTGAAAAGAGGCATTTTCCCCAAATCTTCCGGGGAAAAGTACATTCTTCCCGGGGGAATGGGGTTTTTCTGTCCCCTCCGGAAAGATACACGTCCGCACAATATAATATCATACACAAAAAGTCCCATTTTCGCAAGGGATAAAATTCCCAAAAGGAAGGAAAAGTGGCCTTTCTTTTTCTCCTTGATTTTGTGAATTTTTTGAATACAATACTATTATTAAATAAGGAGAGAGGAAGTGTACCCCTATGAACCATGTTTACATTCCCCAGGGCTATCGGCCCACTCTGGATGCCTACGATACCCAGCGGGCAATCGCCTACATCAAAGAGACCTTTCAGGACGAGTTTTCCCGGGCTCTGCACCTGAAGCGGGTGTCTGCCCCTCTGTTTGTTACGGAGGACTCCGGCCTTAACGACAACTTGAACGGCTATGAGCGGCCGGTGAGCTTCGATGTGCCGGCAGTGGGAACTCAGGTGCAGGTGGTGCACTCCCTGGCCAAGTGGAAGCGGCTGGCGCTGAAACGGTATAACTTCGGCGTGGGCGGCGGCCTCTACACCGACATGAACGCCATCCGCAGGGATGAAGCCCTGGACAATATCCACTCCATCTATGTGGACCAGTGGGACTGGGAGAAGGTCATCACGAGAGAAACCCGGAACCTTGACTACCTGAAACTGATTGTGCGCTCCATCGTCCGGGCCATCTGCAACACCAACGACCGGCTCCACGTCCGCTTTCCCCAGCTGGGTGTAAACTTAAGCCCGGAGGTGAGCTTTATCACCTCCCAGGAGCTGGAGGACCTGTACCCGGATATGACCGGCTCAGAGCGGGAGCGGGCGTATGTGAAGGAGCATCCCACCGCCTGTATTTTGCAGATTGGGGGGAAGCTCCGCTCCGGCAAGCCCCATGACGGCCGGGCCCCGGACTATGACGACTGGAGTCTGAACTGCGATATTTTCTTCTGGGACGAGGTGCTGGACCGGCAGCTGGAAATCTCCTCCATGGGCATCCGGGTGGACGCTGCCGCCCTGGACTACCAGCTGAGAGAATCCGGCTGCGACGACCGGCGGAACCTGCCCTTCCACAAGATGCTGTTGGCGGATGAGCTGCCCCTGACCATCGGCGGCGGCATCGGTCAGTCCCGGCTTAGTATGCTGATGCTGGGCTGCGCCCACATCGGAGAGGTGCAATCCAGCGTCTGGGACGAGAAAACCGTCAAGACCTGCCGGGAGGCGGGGATTCCCCTGCTGTGAGACCTATGAAGCCTTTTCGGAAAATTTACGTGGAAATCTCCAACCGGTGCAACCTCCGGTGCAGCTTCTGCCCCGGTACCGCCCGGCCTTTGGGGGCGATGACGGAGGAAAACTTTGCCCGGCTTCTTCCCAAACTTGCACCCTTTACGGACTTTTTGTATTTTCACCTTATGGGAGAGCCTTTGTGCCACCCCCAGTTGGAGCGGTTTTTGGAGCTTGCCGGGGAAGCTGGCTTTCGGGTGATTCTCACCACCAACGGCACGCTCCTTTCCCGGATGCAGGAGGTGCTTCTGGCGGCTCCTGCCCTGCACAAGGTGAATATCTCCCTCCAGGCCTTTGAGGGCAGCGGCATGGCCGTGGATTTTGACACCTATCTTGCCGGGTGCTTTGGCTTCGGGCAGGCAGCCGCCGGGAAGAAGATTGTATGCTACCGCCTGTGGAACCGGGGCGGTCTGGACAGCTGCAACCCGGCCATTCTCAGGGGATTGGAGGGTCATTTCCCCCAGCCCTGGGTGCAGGAGCGGAGGGGAATCCGGCTTTCTCACCGGGTGTATCTGGAGTTGGGAGAAAAATTCGACTGGCCGGACCTGTCCGCCCCCCAGACAGCCGGAGAAATCCACTGCTATGGTCTCAAAGACCAGCTGGGTATCCTGTGGGACGGCACGGTGGTCCCTTGCTGCTTGGACCACGAGGGGGACATTCCCCTGGGAAATGTATTTCAACAGGAGCTTTCGGAGATTCTCACCAGCCCCCGGGCAGAGGCTCTGAAAAAGGGCTTCCAAACGGGAAATCCCCCCGAACCCCTCTGCCGCCGCTGCGGCTACGCCACCCGCTTCTCCGCAGCGGCGGCGGCGGGCAGTGCCCGCTAACAATTTCGCACGGTAGCTTTCTGCGAATCGTCACTTCCCTGACCCGCCCGGTATCGGCGGATTGTCCGCCGAACTTATTCACTATTCACTCTTCACTATTCACTTAAAGAGCCCGGTATCGTTCTATGGTGCGATACCGGGCTTTTTCAATCTTCCAATCGACAGCGTGGGAAGAAAATGCCCCAAAATCCCACAAACCCAAACGGGGGCAGGGGCTGAAACCCACCACCCGAGCCAAAGCGAAGGGTCAATCTCCCGATGGTTCCACCCGGGGGATTCTTAAGGGGGGAACAATTCGAGCGGGAGCGAGTTGTTCCCCCCTTAAGCCGGCTTCTTTGCTTCCTTTCTTGCCGGAGCAAGAAAGGAAGGCCCCGCTGGCAAGCGCTTGCA
>DVFK01000119.1 GCA_018713285.1 Candidatus Faecousia excrementigallinarum | reverse complement strand
TTACCAAACTGGTAAGTCGTCTCATGAAAGATTATGCTCCTTTCCTTTGTATCTATACATGATTCGGCTCCATTATAACAGAGAGATTCTTCTTTTGCAACCCTTTTTTCAAAAAAGATTACAGCTTTGTTACCGTTTGGAAGCGCATTTGTTGGCGGTTTACCATAATTTACATTATTTTGGAAATTTTTGTAGAAAAACAGGTTACAAAATGCAATGTATCCTTTCCATTTTCCTCCATTGCATTTTCCATTCCCCCGTGCTAAAATACTGCTACAAAAAGGAGGTCATTCCATGGGCAACAAGAAAGCACTCATCGCCATGAGCGGCGGTGTGGACAGCTCCGTAGCCGCATATCTCATGCAGCAGGCGGGGTTCGACTGTGTTGGGGCAACGATGCTTTTGACGGACTGTACCCCCGGCGCAGACTGCCATACCGAAGAAAACACCCAGCGGGCATCCGCCGTAGCCCAACGGTTGGGAATCCCCTTCCATGTTTTCTCTTTTTCCCGGGAATTCCGGCAGTATGTCATGGAGCCTTTTGTCTCCTGCTATGAATCCGGCGGCACTCCCAATCCCTGTGTGGAATGCAACAAGCATCTCAAATTCCGGCTGCTGCTGGACAAGGCTATGGAGCTGGGCTGTGACTATATCGTCACCGGCCATTATGTGAAAATCCGGAAGGCCCCGGATACCGGGCGGTATCTTCTCTTCCGGGCGGACGATCTTGCCAAGGATCAATCCTATTTCCTCTATTCCCTCACCCAGGAGCAGCTGGCCCACACCCTGTTCCCCTTGAGTGCGCTTTCCAAGGAGCAGGTGCGGAAAATCGCCGAAGCGCAGCAGTTTGTCAACGCCCAGCAGCGGGACAGTCAGGACATCTGTTTCATTCCCGACGGGGATTATGTGGCGTTCATGGAGCGCTACCGGGGTACGGCCTACCCCCAGGGAGATTTTCTGGACACAGACGGAAAGGTGGTAGGGCAGCACAAAGGGGCAGTTGCCTACACTTTGGGACAGCGGAAGGGGCTGGGGCTTGCCATGGGCCAGCCGGTGTATGTGTGCGGGAAGGATATGGAAGCCAACACCGTCACCGTAGGTCCGGAGGAAGCCCTGTTTCACACCACCCTGCTGGCAAAGGACTGGAACTTCCTTCCCTTTGACCGGCTCACCGCTCCCATTGCCGTAAAAGCCAAGGCAAGATACCGCCACACTCCCCAGGATGCAGTGGCCTACCCCCTGGATAACGGCATGGTAAAGGTAGTATTTGAAAAGCCTCAGCGGGCTCTTACTCCGGGGCAAGCGGTTGTCCTTTATCAGGAGGACATGGTAGTAGGCGGCGGCACCATCACAGAAATTCTATAAAGAAAAAGCGGCAGGTTTTCCTGCCGCTTTTTTTGCAAATTGAACCGGACTTATTCCTTTCTCAGCTTTTTGGCCCAATCTTTCAGGCAGTCAAATCCGGAAGCTACCCCAATGAGGACAATGAAAATCTCCAGCCGTCCCAGCATCATGCCCAGTATCTCCACAATCAATGTGGGGCTGTTGGTAGCCGGATTGGTGATGCCGATGGAAAGCCCCACCGTGCTGAGGCTGGAAGCAAAGTCAAACATGGCTTCTGTCAGGGAGCAGCCAGCGGTCAGGGTCATGGCCAGGGTGCCCAGGGTATAGAGCAGCAGGTATGCCCCCAGAAAGGCTGCCGTCTCCCGAATCAGTCTGGCATCGATAGGCTCCTTGCCGGAGGCTTTGCAATAGGTGGGACACTGGATGCTGTTGGTGGGGCAAATCCGCTCCCGAAGGTGCATCAGGGCAAACCGCAGCAGCAGATACACCCGGGACAGCTTGATGCCGCCGGCTGTGGAGCCTCCCCCACCGCCAATGAGCATCATAAGAATCAGCACCCCAATGGCAAAAGCCGGCCACTGGGCATAGCTCATGGTGGAATAGCCGCTGGTGGACAGGGCGGACACCACATCAAAAGCGGACTTCCGCAGACCCTCCCAGTAGCTGATATTCAGGCCTTCCATCAAAGAGAAAGCGGTGGTAGGAATAAACACCACAAGAAGCCCCACCATGAACCGCACTTCACTGACCCGGAAGAAAGCCCGAAACTTTCCGGTGGCTGCCAGCAGCAGGGCGGCAAAGTTGGTGGTACCAATGAGCATCAGAACAATGGTAATCAGCTCAATGGACAAGGAGTGGTATTCTCCGATGGAGTTGAGTTTGGTGGAAAAATCGCCGGTAGACAGCGAGCACATACTGTGGCAGATGCCGTCAAACCAGGACATTCCCGCCACCCGGTAGGCAATGGTCCCCAGCACCAGGCAGACATTATATACCAGGAAAATCGCCTGGGCGGTATGCTTGATGTTGGGCATAATCCGGTCCGGGTGTCCCTCGGCGGAGTAAAGCTCCATAGACTCCTTTCCGGAAATCAGCAGAATCATCATCATTACAAACCCCAGGCCGCCGCAGTACTGCATGAAACTCCGGTAGAACAGGAAAATCTGAGGGGTTTTGGACACATCCATTACGGAAAGGCCGGTGGTGGTCCAACCGCTGACCGCCTCGAAGGCACCTTGCACCGGGTTCAGCAGCCGGGACAGGACAAAGGGAGCCGCCCCCAGAAGCACCTCCCCAGCTCCAGGCAAACAGCACCGTGAGGCTGGAGTGGCGGATACTGGTCCGCCAGCCGTCTGCGGTGTCCTTGCGCTTTTTCACCAGGCACAAAATCACGCCTACGGCTACAGAAAGTCCACCGGGCACAAGGAAACTCATAGCATGCACCCCGTCCTGGGGATAAAAGGGCAGAACCAACAGGGGTGCACAGACACACAGGCCGATGAGCACCATCAGCTTTCCGCAGTTGGAGCAGCGACTGAGTCTGTTCATAGGCTACCTCCTGTCAGCATACGGATGGCTTCCATCTCCTGACCGCTTCCGGAGATGACCACCAGCATATCTCCCACATGCAGCCGGCTGTCACCCCGGGGGATGATGGCGGTATCTCCACGAAGAATACAGCCCACAATCACTTCCTTGGGCAGATTGGTCTCCCACAGTTTCTTCCCTGCCACAGGGCTGCTCTCGGAAATGGGCACCTGGGCAATATGTACCTTTCCGTTTCCGATGGGAACAATGTTCGCCATGTCCTCCACGAAGGTCTGCTGCTCGATCACGCTGGTCACGGCAGATATGGCACAGACCACACTATCCACACCCATTTTATAGAAGAAATCCCGCTTCTTGGGGTCGGACACCAGGGCTACGGTTTTCCGGATTCCAAATTTCTTTTTGCACAGCTGACACACCAGCAGATTGTCCTCATCCACCGAGGAAAGGGCGATGGAAATGTGACAATGAGAGGCATCCGCCTCGTCCAGAATATGGGGCTTGGTGCCGTCTCCGTGAATCACATGGAGGGATTTGTTTTCCGCCAATGTCAGGCAGTCCTCATAGGTCCGGTTCACCACCGTCACCTCAAATCCCCGGCCCAGCAGGGACTGGGAGAGGGATTTGGCTTTGCTTCTGCCTCCCACCAGCAAAATTCTCTTTTTCATATCCGAATCCTCCTATTGCTCCAGGTACTTGTCTGCTTCCTTGGCAGACAGGGCTGCGGGGCAGATCGTATCCACCCCGGCATCCCGGAAGGCCGCTTCCCGTTCTGTGTCGTACACCCGTGCCACCACCTTGGGCACGCCGAAAAGTTCCTTTGCCATCTGGGCAATCATCAGGTTGGTGGAATCACTATCCGTCACCGCCAGCATGGTGGTGGCGCTGCGGATGTTGGCCTCCCGGAGGGCATCCAGGTCTGTGCCGTCTGCCACGGTGCTCAATCCGCCATAAGAACCGGAAAGGCGGCGGAAGGATTGGGCATTCTTATCCAAAATCTGCACGTCCTTTCCCTGGTTGGAAAGGTTTCTGGCAATCCCGGCTCCCAGTGAGCCGCAGCCCACAATCAAGGTGTAATTCTTCACCGGCTGCTGGCCGAAAAAGTTAAGTCCTCGTTTCATAATTTACCTCCTTGTCATATGGCCGGTACTGCTGGCTTCACAAGCTTGCCAATGCCGACCCTTTCCCTCATGCTCACAATCCTCATCCCCGAAGTTGGGCTTTCCCCCGGAGCGGAAAGTCCCAAAGGTATCCAGAGACTTCCCTACCGGACCATAGCCGGGGTCCAGGGCGTAGGCCGCCCGAAAGTGGCGCATAGCCAGGGCGTGGCACTGCATCTTCTCCAGCACGATTCCCAGAAGATTGTGGGGCTGGGGAGCGTTGGGGTAAGCTGCCATTGCCTGTTCTGCCAGGGCTTTTGCCTTTTCATATTCCCGATTGGTCACCAGCCGGTGAACCTCCTGACACAGCTCATCCAGCTGGGCTTTATCTGCTTCCCAATACATATCTGACACCTCCGTCATCTTTGTGACCACAGTATAGTGCAGAACCTGTGAGGATGGTGTGAGAGAATGGGGCAGCGTGTGAGAATTGTGTGAGAAAAAGCACACACCCCTTTTGCAAGAGGTGTGTGCTTTGTTATCCCAAGTCTGCCAGCCGGTACCCAACGCCGATTTCTGTAATCAGGTACTGGGGAACCGCCGGTGTCTTTTCAATTCTTCTTCGGAGGGCTGCGGTCAGCGTCCGCAAAGCCTGGGTATCGGTGCCGTAGCCTACGCCGTAAATCTCATTGAGGATGGTTTTGGTGGTGAGCACCTTCCCCAGATTCCGGAACAGAAGCTGCAGCAGGTTGTACTCCATGGGCGTCAGGTGGATGGGCTGTCCTTCCAGGGTCACCAGCCGCTTGTCCAAATCCATGGTCAGCTGGCCGGTGCGCAGAACACAGCTCTGGGGTGTACCGGAACTGCGTCCCAGATGGCGGATGGTCACCCGCAGCCGGGCCATCAGCTCTGTTGCTGAGAAGGGTTTGGTCAGGTAGTCGTCCGCTCCTGCATCCAGAGCCGCCGCCTTTTCCCGGTCCTGATCCCGGGCGGACACTACCAGAATTCCCCCGTCCCACCATTGCCGCAGCTTGTGGATGACCTCCAGACCGTCATAGTCCGGCAGGCCCAAATCCAGCAGCACCACATCAACCCGCTCCCGGACCAGGATGCTCATGGCGCCCTGGGCCGTTCCGGCGGTGAGGCTGGAATAGCCCTCCCGTTTCAAAGTGTACTGTATAAAGTTCCGAATCTGGGGGTCGTCCTCCACAATCAAAATCTGCCGTTCATTCACTTTCTTCTACCTCCAGAGGCAGGGTAAAGATAAATTCCGCACCGCCCCCTGCCCGGTTTTGTCCGATGATGGTGCCCCCATGGGCCTGCACAATGCTCTGACAGATGGCAAGTCCTAATCCCACGCCGCTCCCGGCATCTGCACAGGCGCTTTTTTCCGTGTAAAATGCTTCAAAAATATGAGGAAGATCCTGCGGTTTGATGCCGCAGCCCCGGTCGTATACCCGTACCTGGACAAAATTGCCCTTTTCCTCCACAGCAATCCCCAGTTCCTTGTCCTGGGGGGTATGGCGCTGGGCATTGTCCAGCAGGTTTACCAGCACCTGGTCAATCAGCCGGGGGTCCATGGGAACCATCAATAGATTCTCCGGCATGGTAATATCCACTTTCCGGCCGGGGTACCGCTTGGAAATGGCTGCCACCGCAGAGCCAACCACCTCTTCCAGCGGCTCCATCTGCCGCTGGAGCCGCAGCTTTCCCTCCTGGAGCCGTGTCAGGTTCAGGATATTCTGCACCAGAGACAAAATATGCTCTGCATCCCGGTAGATGTCCGCCGCCATGGTGTAAGTGTTCTCCCCTTCCGGCAGGGAATCCATAAGCATTTCACTCATGCCCATAATTCCCGTGAGAGGGGTACGCAGGTCATGGGAAATGGAGCGCAGCAGATTGCTGCGGTACCGTTCCCGCTCCACAGCCTCCCGGGTCTGGCGCTCCGCCAGGGAAATCCACAGCCGGTCCATGGCTATGGCGGCGGTTTCCAGGATGGCATGGAGCATCTTCCGGTTGGATTCTGTCAGGTTCCGGGCCGTCTCCCTGGGAATCCGCACCACACCCAGAATATTGCTGCGTCCGTAAATGGGCCAGTCGTAAAACTCCTCACCCTGGCTGCACTCCTGGTGCAAGGCATACATCTGCCGGCTCAGATCCTCCCGCAGTTCCCGGCGAATCTGGGCATGTTCATCCTTTTGCTGGATGTAGGTTTTCTCCGCCTTGCCCTGCTGGTCAAAGCACAGGCAGGCTGCCAGGCATTGAAAGCTGTCGCTCACCGTCTGAGTAATGATGGAGGCTATGCTGTCCATATCCTCCGCATCCGACAGTAGATTGGTCAGGCGGTACATGGTGGCTGTCTGCTGCTCCTTTTCCTGGGCTCTGCGGGCAGAATCCTTCACCCGGCTGGTCAGGGTACTGGTGGTCACAGCGGTGATGGCCATAATGAGAAAAGTCAGAAGATAGGAAGGGTCCGTCACCTTCAGGGTGGACACCGGCTCCGTAAAAAACCAGTTGAACAGCAGGACGGAAAGAACACCGCCCACCAACCCCCAGACATAGCCGGTGGTGTAGCGGGCAGTGAGAAGCACAGCGAGAATATACAGCACCACCACATTGGCTTCGTGGAGCTGCCATTCTCCGAACAGCAATCCCAGGGCCGTAGCCGTCCCGGTAAGTCCCAGGGTAATTGCCAGTCCCTTTCCTTTTTTCAGCCAACCCACGGAAATTCCTCCTCTTACCGGTTCACTTTTTCCCAAAGGTAGGAAATGACGCTTTTTCTGGTGATGATGCCGCAAAGCTTTCCCTGGCCATCCACCACCGGCAGAAAGTTCTGGTTCAAAATGGCGGAAATCACCTGCTCCTCCGGTGCATCAATGTCCACAGCCGGACAGAAATCCCGGCGGAAAATCTCCCCGATCCGGTAATGCTCATGGTCATGCTTCTGGGTGCTGCCCACTGCCATCACATGGCGCAGAAAGTCCCCTTCCGTCACGCAGCCCAGGTAGCAGTCCCCGTCGTCCAGCACCGGCACAGCCGTATAGCCATACCGGGTCATAACCTCCAGACCCTGGCGCACCGTGTTTTTGTCATGGAGAAAGGCGGTCATCACCTTGGGTATCATAATTTTGGCTATGTTCATATCTATTTACTCCGTTTTGGGTATTTTCAGTCCGGGAAAATATTCCTCCACGAAATCCACCTTATCCACCTGGAAGCTCTTGCCATTCAGATAGGAAAGCTCTCCAGCGTCGGTGGTGAATTGGAAGGTAAGCTTATAGGAGTACAGGGCCTGATAGTTCCGGTCAAAGCGTTTGTTCAGTTTGCCGTACTTGCCGTCTCCCAGCAGTGGGTGTCCGGCATGGGCAAACTGGGCACGGATCTGGTGGGTTCGGCCGGTAATCAGTTCACACTCCACCAGGGAAAGGCCCTGGCTGCTGCACAATGTAATATAGTTGGTCTGGCAGGTTTTTGCCCCGGGCTGAGGGGTATCGGTGACAAAGACCCGGTTCTTTTTGGCATCCTTGAACAGGTAGCCCCTGAGGCTCCCCCTGGGGGGTCTGGGGGTTCCCTCCACAATGGCCAGGTAACGCTTGTCCAGCTCCCGGTCCTTGATTTTCTGGTTCATTACCCGCAGAGCCTCCGCCGTTTTGGCGGCAATCACAATGCCCCCGGTGTTCCGGTCAATCCGGTTGCACAGGGCAGGCACAAAGCTGTTCTCCCCTCTGGGGCTCCACTCCCGCTTCTGATACAGGTAAGCCTGGATATGGTCAATGAGGGTTCTGCCGTACTCTGCCCCATCATGGGGGTGAACCGCCAGTCCCGGCCGCTTATCCACCAGAAGGATATGCGCATCCTCGTACACAATATTCAGCTTGGGGGTGGCAACCGTCAGATAGGCATTATCCTCCCGGGGCTTGTCGAAAAATTCATCGTTGATATACAGCTGCAGCACATCTCCGGCCTTCAGCCGGGTATCCCGCTCTGCCCGGGCCCCGTTGCATTTGATTCGCTTGATACGGATATACTTCTGAGCCAGGGAGGCAGGAAGCAGGGGCACCGCCTTGCTCAAAAATCGGTCCAGCCGCTGCCCGGCATCGTTTTGTCCTATGGTGATTTCCTTCATAAATTATACCGCCCCGGAATTGGATGCAAAATGCTCGTTGATTCTCTGGGTGAACTCCTCCGCCGGGTTGTAGCCCATACGGCGCTGCCGGTTGTTCATGGCAGCCACTTCCAGAATCACAGCCAGATTACGGCCGGGGGTGATGGGGATGGTGTTCATGGGGATTTTGGTACCCAGAATCTCCATGGTCTGCTCTTCCAGACCCAGCCGGTCATAGGCTGCGTTCTGCTCCCAGGGAACCACGTTTACCACCAGATCAATCTGGTTTTCCATCTTGACAGCGCCCATACCAAAGAGCTTTGCCACATTCACAACGCCGATGCCCCGCAGCTCCACGTAGTTACGGATTAAGTCCGGTGCACTGCCCATAAGCACATTGCCGGCAATCTTCTTGATCTCCACCGCATCGTCGGCAATCAGCCGGTGACCACGCTTCAAAAGCTCCACCGCCGCCTCGCTTTTGCCGATACCGCTCTCGCCGGTAATCAACAGTCCCTCGCCGTAAACCTCCATCAGCACGGCGTGGCGGGTAATCCGGGGTGCCAGGAGGGATTTGAGGTAGGCAATGATGGCGGAAACCACGGTACTGGTGGCTTCGTTGCTGCGCAAGATGGTAATGTTATGCTTTTTCGCCATCTCCATCAGCTGCTCATCCGGCTCAATATCCCGGGCAATGAGCATGGCCGGGGATTTGAAGGACAGGAGGCGGTCATAAATCCGGCTCCGCTCAGAACAAGTGAGCTTTTTCAGATAGCTGGCCTCCACATTGCCGATGACCTGGAGCCGCACCGGCTCAAAGTGCTCGAAAAAGCCTGCCAGCTGCAATCCGGGTCTGGCCACATCTTCCACCGTCAGGTGAATCTTCTCATAATCCGAGGAGGCATAGGCCACCCGCAAATCAAATTCCTTTACCAATTTGGTAAGAGGTACACTGTAAATTTCCATATTTTCTGCCCCATTCCTGCAAACTACCCCCATTATAGCGAGCCAACCGGGGAATATCAACATGATTTTATGGAAACAAAAATTTTTTCAAAAAACACTTGCTTTTTTCAGGAAACTCTGCTATTATATGTAGGCACTTGTTTAGAAGTGCCATTTCGACATGTTTTCTTACGGATTGGAGGTGCAGTGAATGGCGAAGTGTGATTATTGTGGCAAGGGCGTTACCTTCGGTATCAAGGTTTCCCACTCCCACAGACGTTCCAATCGTGCCTGGAAGCCCAATGTGAAGCGGGTCAAGGCCATTGTCAACGGTACTCCGTGCCATGTGTACGCTTGTACCAGATGCCTCCGTTCCAACAAGGTTGAGCGGGCTGTTTAATCTGGCATCCTGAGCGGTATTGCTTTTGCAATACCGCTTTTGTTTTTTGGTTTTATGGCCCTCAGGCTTTCGCCTGAGGGCCAGTCTTTAGCCGGAATAGTAGGTCTGCCCTGCAGAAGGAGTCTTTCCGTTTCTGGACAGGAGCTGGGTCACAGTAAGGAACTCCACATCCAGGTCATGTTCGTATATGTACTCCAGAGCCGCAATGGTTCCTTCGATGGTGGTCTGATGGATGTCATGCATCAAAATGATACGCCCATCCTTCAGCCCTTCCAGAATGTTCTTCTTCACCTTTTCCGGGTCCCTGTGCTGCCAGTCCAGGGTATCCACCGACCACAGGACGTGAGGAAGGGGTATGGTTTTCAGGCTGGTCTTGTTGTAAGCACCGCCGGGAGAGCGGTATACCGTTGCCTGGGCATTGCAGGCCTCGTACAGCGCCTTCTGGAAGGTCTCATAATCCTGCTTGATTTCGGCGGCTGTCATATCATTGAAATACCCATGTGCCCAGGAATGGTAGCCAAATTCATGCCCTTCCGCTGCG
Organism: Candidatus Faecousia excrementigallinarum; assembly: GCA_018713285.1. GTDB lineage: Bacteria > Bacillota > Clostridia > Oscillospirales > Oscillospiraceae > Faecousia > Faecousia excrementigallinarum. Next base: position 27,266 of record DVFK01000119.1, on the reverse strand, counting down.
GTCCGCTTCACAATGCTCTCGGAGAATCCAATCCGGTTGCCCACCAGGAAGAAGGTGGCTTTCACATTGTACTTTTTCAGGGCATCCAGAAGCTGAGTGGTCTTGCTGCCTCCGGGACCGTCATCAAAGGTCAGGGCAACCTGCACCAGGTCGCACACCTTCACCTTGCAGGAGGCAGATACCCGGCTGTACTTTCCGGTGCAGGTGATGGTCACCGTTCCATAGGACACGCCCCGCACCACCCCGTTGCCGTCCACCTTGGCAATGGCCGGGTCGGAGGAAGTCCATTCCAAAGGCTCCTGAGTGTTCTCCGGGTAGCCCTTGGCTGTCAAAGTCTTGGTCGTACCGGGCTTTAGCTTCATGGAATTGGTATTTAAGGTGATTTTCTCCAGCAGAGGGATTACCTGCACCGTCATGCTGGCAGAAGCGCCGTTATCCAAGGTAACCGTGACAGTGGCAGTCCCCACCCCTACAGCTTTGACCGTCCCGGCGGCATCCACCGTAACCACCTTGGGGTTGGAGGAACCGAACTTGGCTGCAGTATACAGGGGGTAACGGTATTCCAATTGGAGCTTCTGGGCAGCGCCGGGGTTCAGAACCAGAGATTTCTGGGTAAATGCCACACTCTGGGGAAGCTCCGTCACCACCACCAGCAAATTCTCCTGTGTGCTGCGCACCAGAGAGGTACCCAGGTTTTTGGCCGTCAAAACACCTTTTTCCCAGGTAACCGCATTGCCCTCCACCACCGGTACATCCGCACCCGCCGCCCCGGCAGAACCGAAGGGCATGGTGCCGCCCAGCTGCAGCACCCGGCAATGGGGAAGAGACGTGCCGGACAGCTGCTGGGAGGTTAACTGTTTCTGTTTCAGCACGATGCTTTTCATCTGGAGAAAGTCGGTGATGGTCACTTTGCCATCCCCGCTCAGGTCCGCTGCCTGGACTTTTGCACCGGAAATGGTCTGCTGTCCCAAAAGCATGGATTTGACCGTCAGCATATCCGTGACGGAAAATCCCCCGTCCCCGTTACAGTCCCCCTGGACCACCAGGGTCAGGCTGTCCAGGACCTTATCCCCCTGGAGAAGCTCCACCCGGGAACCGGTTTTGACGCCGTTTGTCAGATGCAGCTGTCCGTTGGCCACAAACCGCCGCAGAAATTCCTCCGGCTTGGTCTGGGGCATTACCTTGCCCACCAGGGCCTCTTCTCTGTTGGTACCATAATAAGCCGTGTGCAGCTGTATTTCAGATGCGGCATTTGCCGCAGGAGCGATTTTCGCAAACAACAAAAGCGACAGGCACATTGCTATCCAAATTTTAATTTTTTTCATTGGACACCTCCACAACCGGCTTTTCCTATGCTATAATACAGCATAATAGATTCTCGTCGAATAGGCAAGAAGAAAGGGTGAAAAAATGAAAAAATTTTTTGTGACACTCCTTGGCACAGCCCTCCTCCTGGCCCTCTGGTGCTTTTCCGCCAGTGCCGCCGGAAGCGCCAAACTCTCCGGCCCCGGCACCGTCCGGGCAGGTGACACCATCACCGTCAGCTTTACCGCCGGCGGCGGTATCTATGGCGGCAGCGGAAGCCTCCAGTATGACAGCAAGGTGCTGACCCTCCAAAGCTTTTCCTCTGCTATGGCATCCCCCTGGGTTGTGGAGCGCTCCGGAAACAATTTCGTGTTCTACGACAACTCCATGTCCAAGCCCTTGGAAAGCGGCACCGTCTGGACCGCCACCTTTCTGGTGTCCAACCAGGCTGCCACAGGTGCTTCCATATCTGTCTCTGCCACCGGCGTGGTGGTAAGCGACGGCAATGCCGACACCAACGTGGGCACCTGCACCTACTCCGCCACCATTGCACCTCCCCTCAGCGGCAACGCCAATCTGTCTGCCCTGACGGTGAGCAACGCCACCCTCTCCCCTGCTTTCTCCCCCAGCACCACCAGCTACGAAACTTCGGTGCCTTACAGCGTTTCCAGCCTCCACATTTCCGCCACACCGGAGGATGAGAACGCCACCGTTTCCGTTTCCAACAACTCCCTGGCCCCCAACGGCACCACCGATGTCACCGTTACCGTCACCGCAGAAAACGGCGTCACCAAATCCTATGTGATTCGCACCCACCGGGAGAAGGACCCCAATTATGTGGAATCCGCCGTCAACACCCTGGACAGTCTTTCTGTGGATGGATTTTTGCTCTCCCCGGTCTTTTCCCCGGAGCAGCTGGAATACGCCGTGTATCTTCCCTATGAGACCCAGACCATCGTCATTTCCGGAACCAAGACCCATTCCCTTTCCACAGTTACCTATCCGGAAATCGGGGAGCTTCCTGTGGGAGAATCCACCTATAAAATCCTTGTAACCGCAGAAAACGGAGACGAGAGAACCTACGCCATCACCGTTTTCCGGGCAGAGCCCTTCCCGCCCCAGGAGACCGAACCTCCCACGGAGGCCACCACAGAACCGGCCACAAAACCCACCACGGAAGCCACAACCGAAGCCACCACCCAGGAACAAGTCCCTCAAGGGACACAGGGAAATGGCTGGTTCGGCAGCATCTGGATGGCAGCCGCAGCCGCCTGTGTCGGTATCCTTCTGGGCGTCGGCGGAACCATACTCTACTTCCGCAAAAAGAAATCCAACTGAATCCTATAAAAAGTCAGAGGATTGTCCAAGGGCAACCCTCTGATTTTTTATTCTGTTCGCAAGGCCACCACCGGGTCTTTTCTGGCTGCGCTGCGGGAGGGGATGATACCCGCCAGCAGGGTCAGTCCCACGCTGATGGCGATAAGAATGGCTCCCACCTGCCAGGGAAGGAACACCCGCAGGCCGGTGATGTTGGTCAGCTTCCCAATCAGGGCATTGATGGGGATGCACAGAAGGCAGGTCACCCCTACCCCCAGCACGCCGGAAATAAAGCCGATAATCACTGTTTCCGCATTGAACATACTGGACACATTCCGCTTGGAAGCGCCGATGGCCCGGAGAATGCCGATTTCCCGGGTACGCTCCTGGACGGAAATCAGAGTGATGACCCCAATCATAATGGAGGACACCACCAGGGAAATGGACACGAAAGCCACCAGCACATAGGTAATGGCATCGATGATGGTGGTCACAGAGTCCATAATGAGACCCACATAATCCGTATACCGAATCTGCTTCAGCTCCTCCACCCCGCTGTTGTACTGGGCGATGGTCTCTTCAATCACGTCCTTGCTTTCAAAGCTGGAGGCGTACAGGTGAATGCCGCTGGGGTCATCCAGCTGCACATAGCCCAGCTTTGTGAGATTCTCCTCATAGGTGGACTGGGAGAAGGTCAGCACCTCCTCATAATACTGGGCGCATTGCTCCTGGGTGTAGCCCTCCATAGCCCCGTCCAGAAGTTTTGCCAGCTGCTCCGGCTCTACCCCGGTCAGCTGCTGCTGGGCCTGGGCCGCCATGCTCAGACGAATCTGCTGCTCCACCAGGTTTCGGTAAAGCTCTACCAGCTCCGTATCCTCCATGGCCTCCACATAGCCCATGAGCTCATCGGCGCTCATGCTCATCTGCTGCTCCATGGCTTCCACCAGAGCCTTTTGCATCTGCTCCCGGTTCACCCCCTCCATCTGGGCGGTAATCATCTCCTCCAGCTGGACGTGGGTGGGGGTGCTTTGAATCTTGATATAAGTCTGGGCCTTTTCCTGGGTATTCATGGAAGCCACCCGCTCCCGGAAAAGGTCCGCCATCTGGGCTTCCGTCAGGGTTCCGCTCTCCTCCCGGAAGGGAAGCCCTGTGAGAATATCCTTCTCCGGGTTCTCCATCTGGGCCTGAATCACGGGAGAATCCTGGCTGTGGGCGATGATGTGCTCCGTCAGTGCCTCCGTGTAGCCAATGGCACCGGAGAGCATGGTGGTGGAGGCATCCTCCTTGGGGCAGATAATGCCGGAGACCTTCAAAGGAATGCCGTTGTCATACAGGTACCGCAGACCTGCATCCGTCAGGCGCAAATCCATATAAGCGCCGCTATCCTCGTCCACAATATAGCAGTCGCTGCTCAAAACCACCCGGAACTCTCTGCCCAGCAGTTCCTCATAGCTCCAATGCTGGGCTGTGGTATCCACCGTCTCCCCCTCTGCCGCAGCAGAGAAGATTTCATTGATCTCCTCCCGGGTTTTGAGACCCAGGGCGTAGAGGGTCAGATCGTCCAGACGGTGATTTTCGTCCACCACCAGCACAATTTCATCATAGGCATCCGGCCAGCTTCCGGAGAGCAGATTATATTGGTTTTTCAGTACCGGGCTGATCATCTCCCCGTCCATACCGGAGAGCATCTGGGCCCACAGGTTCATACCACCCTGTGGCATGGCCGAGCCAAAAGCCTGGGACATGGTTTCCTGCATTTGAAGCATTCCCGACATATCCATGCCCATATTCTCCCGGATGGCATCCATCAGAAGCTCCTGGGTATCGGAAATCAGTACTTCCCCGTTTTCCGTCTTGGTATACACCTGCATATCCAGGTTATAGGTATACTGGATACCGGTGATGGCCTGGCGCAGGGCACCATTGGGATCTTTCTCCATGGTGTCATGGAGGTATTGGTTAAAGGATTTTAAGTCATTTTCCGTGGTTTCCAGGTTGTTCAGAGCGTTGATCATGTCAAACAGCCGGGACTGGGAGTAGACCCCTTCCTCCCCGGTTTGTGCCCCATCCTCAGAGCCACCGCCCATAAACGTCTCTATCAGCATACCCAGATCCACCGTGGTAGCCTCCAGGGTCAGAGGGTATGCGGTGAGGGTATCCTCCTGGACGCTGCTGATATAGGTATTGGTCCCCTGGGATATGGCAAATATCAGGGCGATGCCGATAATGCCAATGGATCCGGCAAAGGCGGTGAGGGCTGTGCGGCCCTTCTTGGTAAAGAGGTTTTTGAGGGACAGGAGAAAGGCCGTGGCAAAGGACATACTGGGCAGCTTCTTTCTGCCCTTCTTCCGGATGCCCTCCCCGGTAAAGGCAGGCAGTTCCTCCGGGGTGGGAGGATTGGAATCGTGGGTCACCTGACCGTCCAGCATATTGATAATCCGGGTGGAATACTGGTGAGCCAGCTCCGGATTGTGGGTGACCATAATCACCAGCCGCTCCTTGGAAATCTCCTTGAGAATCTCCATAACCTGCTGGCTGGTTTCCGTATCCAGGGCTCCGGTGGGTTCATCCGCCAGAATAATCTCCGGGTTATTCACCAGGGCTCGGGCGATGGCCACCCGCTGCATCTGTCCGCCGGACATCTGCCCCGGACGCTTCCGCAGCTGGTCTCCCAGCCCCACCTGCTCCAGGGCCTCCTTCGCCCGCCGGCGCCGCTCCTGTCGGGGCACCCCGGACAGAGTCAGGGCCAGCTCCACATTTTGCAGCACACTCTGGTGGGGAATCAGGTGGTAGCTCTGGAACACAAAGCCCACGGTATAGTTCCGGTAGGCATCCCAGTCCCGGTCCTTGAAGTCCCGGGTGGACTTGCCGCCGATAATCAAATCTCCCTGGGTATACCGGTCCAGGCCGCCGATAATGTTCAGAAGCGTGGTCTTTCCGCAGCCGGAAGGCCCCAATATGGACACAAATTCACTTTTCCGGAATTGGAGGCTGATACCCCGCAGGGCCCGGACTACATGGTCCCCTTCTTCATAATTTTTCCGAATTTCCTTTAATTGCAGCATAGACATTTCCTTTCTTAAGGAATCAATTTCCCCGACGGCTAAGTCCATTGTTGCCAGGTTCTCCCTCTTGCAAACCTGCAAAAGAGAAAAGGCGGACATTTTCCGTCCGCCTTTTGGTGTCAGAGCCAACCGGCATCCTCAGTCTCTGCTTTTCTGGCACGGCACAGCAGAGATTTGAGAACCGTCTTTACATCCACATTTTCATACAGTGCCCGGTAGGCCCCGTGGATGATGGGCATTTCCACACCCAGCTTACGGGCCAGCTCCCAGGCGGACTTGGCGGCATAGTAGCCTTCCACCACGGCTCCCACCGCTTCCATGGCCTCCTGAGGGCTCTTGCCCTGTCCCATGAGGATTCCCGCCCGGCGGTTCCGGGAGTGCTGGGAGGTGCAGGTGACAATCAAATCCCCTACTCCGGCCAGCCCCGCAAAGGTTTCCTTTCTCGCCCCCATAGCCACCCCCAGTCGGGCAATTTCCGTAAGTCCCCGGGTCATGAGCATGGCCTTGGTGTTATCGCCGTTGCCCATGCCGTCGCTGACACCGGCGCACAGGGCAATCACATTCTTGAGAGCCCCTCCCAGCTCCGAACCAATCACATCGGCACTGGTATACACCCGGAAGCTGTCGGACATAAAGGCATCCTGCACCAGCTCCGCCAGGGCTTGATTTTCGCTGGCGGCTACGCAGGCTGTGGGGATGTTCTTGGCCACTTCCTCTGCATGGCTGGGGCCGGTGAGCACCGCCACTTCCCGGTGGGTTTCCTCCCGGACAATCTGGCTCATCCGCAGAAGGCTCCCCGGCTCAATGCCCTTGGTAACGGACACCAGCACCGCATTCTCATCCAGGAATGGTGCCACCTGCCGGCAGACGCTGCGGATATGCACCGAGGGACAGGCAATCACCACAAGAGGATGTCCTGCCACAGAGGTGGGGTCCCAGGCAATCTGCAAATTTTCCGGCAGAAGCACCCCGGGGAGCATTTTATTCTGCCGGGTTTTCTCCATTTCCTCCGCCTTCTGGCGGGAATGGCTCCAAAGGAGGGTTTCGTGGCCGTTCCGCAGAAGGCACAGGGCCAGAGCCGTACCCCAGCCGCCGCTTCCTACTACCGCCGCCTTCATGCTTTTTTCTCCTTACGGGAGAAGCTCTGCTTCCGCTCCGTTCCGGAAAGGAGCCGCTGGATATTGCCCCGGTGCATGAAAATCGCCAGAACCGCCATAAAAATGCCGCCAGCCATCACCCAGGGATGGTCCAGGTACATAACGCCGAAGAAAATGCCAAGAGAGGCTGCTGCCAGGATAGAACCCAGGGAGACATACCGGGTCAGAGCTACCGTCAGAACAAACACCGCAATAATCAGCAGAGCGCAGCGGTAATCCACCGCCGCCGCAATGCCCAGGCCGGAAAGGATACCCTTACCGCCCCGGAAGCCAAACAGAACAGGAAAATCGTGTCCCAGGCTGACGGCAACGCCTCCCAGCATGGCACCTTCCACGCCGTAACCGGCATTTTCCAGAATCAGACGGCCTACGAAGCAGGCCAGCACCGCCTTGCCCAAATCCACGGCAATCACCCCCAGGGCTTTGCCGTAGCCGAAGTTCCGCACGAAGTTGGTAAGGCCTCCGTTGCCGCTTCCGTGGTTCCGCACGTCATCTTTCTGCATCATGGAGATCATCACCGAGCCGTTCAGGTTCCCCAGAAGGTACCCGGTGAGCACAATCACTACCACAGCCAGCCACATGGTTTACTCCTCCTTATCGCCCTTCTGACGAATGGTAATCCGCACAGGGGTTCCCTGCAGTCCGAAAACCTCCCGGATCTGATTTTCCAGATACCGCTGGTAAGAGAAATGGAACAGCCGGGCATCGTTGCAGAAAATCACGAAATGAGGGGGCTTGGTACCGGCCTGGGTCATATAGTAAATCTTCAGCCGGCGGCCCTTGTCGGAGGGGGGCTGCACCCGGGCGGTGGCGTCTGCCAGGACGCTGTTCAGGGCACCGGTGGTAATCCGGCTGGTGTTCTGCTTGTGCACATCCTGAATCACCTGGAACAGCTTATCCACCCGGGCACCGGTGAGGGCGGACAGGAACACAACCGGGGCATAGGTCATATAGCTCAGGCCCTGGCGCACCCCGATTTCCTTATCCCGCATGGTGTTGGTCTGCTTGTCCTCCACTGCATCCCACTTGTTCACCACAATAATGGCAGCCTTGCCCGCCTCATGGACAAGCCCGGCAATCTTGGTATCCTGCTCCGTGACGCCCTCGTTGGCGTCAATGAGAATCAGGCACACATCTGCCCGGTCAATGGCGCTGATGGTACGCATATTGGAGTACTTTTCGATCATGTCGTCCACCCGGCTCTTCCGGCGCATACCTGCTGTATCGATGAAGCAGTATTTGCCGGTTTCGTTTTCAAAGGGGCTGTCGATGGCATCCCGGGTGGTGCCTGCCACATTGGATACGATGACCCGCTCCTCCCCCAGAATCCGGTTCAGGAGGCTGGACTTGCCCACATTGGGCTTGCCCACAATGGCCACCTTGATGACCTCGTCGGTCTCCTCCTCCCAGGCATCCTCCGGGAACTGCTCCAGGCACCAGTCCAGCAAGTCGCCGGTGCCGTGGCCGTGGATGGCGGATACCTCAAACAGGTCCCCGATACCCAGGCCGTAGAATTCATATACCTCCGGGTTGGTGGGGCCCACGGAATCGCACTTGTTCACCGCCAGAGCCACAGGCTTGCCGGACTTGCGGAGCATGGTTGCCACATCCACATCCGCCGCCGTCACGCCGGTCTGCACATCCACCACCATAACGATACAGTCTGCCAGCTCAATGCCGATTTCTGCCTGACGGCGCATAAACTTCAGCATATCGTTCTCTGTGTTGGGCTCGATACCGCCGGTATCCACCAGAGAAAACTGTTTTCCACACCATTCGCAATCTCCGTAAATCCGGTCCCGGGTCACGCCGGGGGTATCCTGGACAATGGAGGTTCTGTGTCCGGTCAGCTTATTGAAAAGCATGGACTTGCCCACATTGGGCCGTCCCACAATCGCCACCAAAGGCTTTGCCATGGGAAATCACTCCTTTCGCAAAAACACACGTCTATTATGACACAATCCCGTAGGGAACGCAACCGAAAAACTTCGGTTCATACAACTTTTACATCCCAAAGGAAATTCCTGGGAAGCTCTGAATCCATTGGCAAGGGCGGAAAAGATCCGCTTCCCAGTCGCAGACGATGGATTCAGAGTTTTCCCGTAACAAAGGAAAAAGAGGAAGGCAGAACGCCTTCCTCTTAGCCTTCGCTCTTTTCCTGCCTTAGTCAGCCTTGGCAGCCAGAACCTGACGGCCATTGTAGGAGCCGCAAGCCTTGCAAGCTCTGTGAGGCATGACGGGCTCACCGCACTTGGGGCAAACTGCCACGCTGGGTGCGGACAGCTTCCAGTTGGAGCCACGGCGCTTATCGCGGCGGGCGCTGGAGACTTTACACTTGGGAACAGCCATGGATGACACCTCCTTGGTCAAACTGCTTTAACAGCATCATTTGGAATTACTTGTTAAGAAGCTGCCGTAAAGCAGCGAAACGGGGATCCAGCTCCTTCTGGCAGCTGCAGGGGCCGTCGTTCAGGTTCTTGCCGCACTGACAGCAAAGACCCTTGCAATCCGGTTTGCACAGCAGCTTGGACTCCATGTTCAGCACAAACACCGTGCGAACAATGTCCTGAAGATTTGCACTTTCACCCTCCAGAGGGAATACCCACTCGTCCTCGTTCTCCTCGTTGGCCAGCTCCTCCACCAGTACCGCTTGGATGGGATATTCCACCTCACGGGAAAACTCGGCGGCACACCGGTCGCACACGCCATGCAGACAGGTCTTGATGGAGCCGGACATGACCAGCACCCCTGCCGTATTGCGTACCGTACCGGAAGCCTCCACCGGCTCTGTTACCGGGTGGCTGGCGCCATACTGAAGATCACTCAGATCCACGGAGCAGGAAAAAGGCACCACCGCACCGGGTCTGTCCATTATCTGAGCAAGCCCAAGTCGCATAGTATCCCCCTCCTTGCATTCGTGCTTAGATATTATATAGGCTTTTACCCGTTTTGTCAAACATTATTTTACAAAAAATCCGGAACTTTTTTTGTGACTTTCTCAGTAGATTGCCCCATGGGTTCTATTTTTCCCTCCGGGGACATACTCTTTGGTAAACCGTGGCAGGAGCAGGCCTCCTGCCGGAACAAGGAGGCTGGCTATGAAAAACATCTACTCCGATATTGCCGCCAGAACCGGAGGCAATATCTACATTGGCGTGGTAGGCCCGGTGCGTACCGGAAAATCCACCCTCATCAAGCGGATTATGGAACAGCTGGTGATTCCCAACATCGATGACCCCTATGAGGCGGAACGAGCCCGGGATGAGCTGCCCCAAAGCGGCTCCGGGAAAACCATTATGACCAGTGAGCCCAAGTTCGTCCCGGAAAACGGGGTGGAAATCTCCCCGGACGGCACCGCCAAACTGCGGATTCGGATGATTGACTCCGTGGGCTATATGGTGGAAGGGGCTATGGGTGCCCAGGAGGACGGGGTGCCCCGGATGGTCACTACCCCCTGGTTTGACTACGAAATCCCCATGACCCAGGCCGCTGAGCTGGGCACCAAAAAGGTCATGGAGGAGCACTGCTCCATCGGCCTGGTAGTCACCACCGACGGCACCATCACGGACATCCCCAGACAGGATTATGTGGAAGCCGAGGGCCGGGCCATCCGGGATATGCAGGCCACCGGGAAGCCCTTTGTGGTGATTCTCAACACCCCCCAGCCGGAGGCCGCTCCTGCCCAGGAAGCCGCCCAGTATATCCGCAGCACCTATGATGTACCGGTGATGATTGCAGACTGTCAGGCCATGGAGGTCGAGGATATCTGCGGGATTTTGCAGGATTTGCTCTATGCCTTCCCCATGCAGCAGCTGAACATCTATATGCCCCGGTGGATTGGGGCGCTGGATGCCCAGCACCCGGTAAAATCCGCGCTGTATCAGGCCCTGCGGGAGCAGACCGCCGGGATTCACGCCCTATCTCAGGCAGAGTCCGCCCTTTCCCAGCTGAGCCAGCTGGAGCAGGTGATGGGGGCTTCCGTCACCAGCGTGGATCTGGGCACCGGCACAGTATGCTGCACCCTCACCTTCCCGGAGGCACTATTTTATGAGATTCTCAGCGACCAGACCGGGATGGAGATTGAAAACGATGCCCAGCTCATGGAACAGCTCAAAGCCCTGTGCGCTGCCAAGCAGGAGTACGACAAGATTGCCGACGCCCTGTCCAGCGTAAAGGCCACGGGCTATGGGGTTGTGATGCCCACCGCCGAGGAAATGAGCCTGCAGGAGCCGGAGGTGCTGCGAAAGGGCAATGCCTACGGCATCCGGCTGAAAGCCGCTGCCCCCTCCATCCATATGATTCGGGTGGATGTGGACACGGAAATCAGCCCCATGGTGGGAGACGAGAAGCAGTCCAAGGATCTGGTTGCCTATCTCACCGGGGAGTCCCCGGAAAAGCTGTGGCAGAGCAACATCTTCGGCAAGTCCGTCTACGCTCTGGTGCAGGAGGGGCTGACCGCCAAGCTGCTGCGCACCCCGGAGGATGTACGCAGCAAATTCCGGGGCAGCCTGAACCGGATTGTAAACGAAGGCGCCGCCGGCCTTATCTGCCTGATTCTCTGAGGTTCGTATTGACAAAGCCCGCCAAAAAGGCTACTATTATAGAAAAAAGGAGGGCTTTGTATGGAATATATCTGGAAAGACCGGAAGCGTCATCTGGGACTGCCTCTCAGCTTTACCCGGTATGCCCTGTCGGAAGACCGGCTGTTTTTGTCCGTGGGCTTTTTCAGCATCAAGGATGAGGAGATTCTTTTGTACCGGATTCGGGACATCTCCACCTCCCGCAGTCTCTGGCAGCGGATGTTCGGGGTAGGCTCCATTACGGTGGTTTCCTCCGACAAAACCGCTCCCACTCTGCTTCTGAAAAATGTGAAGAACCCTCTGGATGTAAAGGAAATGCTTCACCAGCAGGTGGAGAAGGTAAAAATCCAGCGGCGTATCCGGCTGGGCGAGATTATGACCGACACCCCGGAGGATCTCCCTGAGGAATCGGATGCCCAATGGCATGAGGATGATATGGAATAAGACACTCCCTGTCGCCAATTCTGGCGGCAGGGATTTTTCCTGTCTTTTGGATAAGTTTTTCCCTTTTCCCCTTTACCCTGACGTCGGGATATGGTAAACTGATAGACGAATCTATCTCAGGGGGCGCACCATGAAACTACCGCAGCTGAAAAAAATCAAATGGAACTACATTGCATTGGCCTTTGCCATTCCCTGCCTGGGAATGCTCTGCCTGATGCTCATTGCCGGATGCTCACCTTTCGGGGGCCTGAGCATGCTCTACTCCGATATGTACCACCAGTACTACCCCTTCTTTGTGGCCTACCGCAGAGCCCTTCTCTCCGGGGACAGTCTGCTTTACAGCTGGAATGTGGGTATGGGCATGGACTATCTGGGCCTCATCTCCTACTATCTGGCCTCGCCTTTGAATCTTCTTTCCGTTCTGGTGCCGGAAAGCTGGCTTCTGCCCCTGTTCTCCCTGCTTTTGCCCCTTCGCCTGGGACTGGCAGGAATGTTCTTTGCCATCTTCCTGAAAAAGATTTTCCACAAGGATGATCTTTCCATCAGCATCTTCGGTGCCCTCTACGCCCTGTGTGCCTGGGCTCTGGGGTATCAGTGGAATCTCATGTGGCTGGACACCTTCGCCCTGCTGCCTCTGGTGATTCTGGGAGAAATCAGCCTGCTTCGCAATCGCAAATTCCTCCTTTACACTCTGACTCTGTTTTTGTCGGTGTTCTCCAACTATTATGTGGGCTTTTTCACCTGCATTTTCGTGTTTTTGTCCTTTGTGTGCTATGAAATCTGCTGCTGGCAGGGCTTCAAGCGGTTCTTCACCGACCTTTTGTGGATGGCGCTGTTTTCTGTCATTGCCATCGCCATGACCGCCATTCTGGAACTGCCTGCCCTAACTGCCCTGCAAACCACCCAATCTGCCGTGAACCAGTTCCCCAAGGGGCTCAAGCTGAACATCGCCGACAAAAACACCTGGCTGGGGCTTTTGGATGCCATGCGCCAGGTGGCGGGAAACATGAACGGCGGCATCACCCCCACCTTCAAGGAGGGTCTGCCCAATCTGTACTGCGGCGTGATTACCACATTGCTTGCCATGGTGTTTCTCACCTGTCCCCAGATTCACCTCCGGGACAAGCTGTGCAGCCTGGGACTTCTGCTGTTTTTCAGCCTGAGCTTTATTCTCCGCCAGCTGGACTACATCTGGCACGGTTTCCACTTCCCCAATATGATTCCCTACCGCTTCAGTTTCCTCTTCAGCTTTGTGCTGCTGGTGATGGCTTACCGGGCCTGGCTGCTGCGGCGCAAGTTCCAAACCTGGCAGATTATCATTGGCGGAATCCTGAGCCTGAACATCTTTTTCTGCAGTGAAGCCCTCTCCGACTTTACGGAGCTGCTTACCGGCAAGGTCAGCTTCCTGCCGGCGGATTCCCTGGAGAATATTTTTCTGAACATTGGCACCTTTGCCTCCCATTGCAGCTTTGTTGCCTACAATCTGATTTTCCTGGGGGTATATTTCTTCTTCCTGTTCTATTCCGCCCGGCGAAAGCCCGTATCGGAGGAAACCGCTCCCGCCGCCTTTGCCGCACGCCGGAATCACTGGGTTCTGAGCCGCCGCACCTGCTCTTATCTGCTGCTGGCTGCGGTAGGTCTGGAGCTGGTGTTCAACCTGATTAACTTCGGCGTCAGCTTCTCCTTTACCAATGTGGGGCTGTACTCCTACCCCAGAGGCGGCGAGGATACTGCCGATATTATCGCAATTATGCAGGAGCGGGAAAAGAACACCCTGTTCTATCGGGCAGAGATGACCCACTCCCAGACCCTCAACGACGGTGCCCTGAACAATTACAATGGTATCTCCACCTTTACCAGCTCCGCCAATGTGCGGGTCACCCGGTTCATGCAGGCCCTGGGCTACGGCGCCAAGGACACCTACAACCGGTACTGCTTTGAGGACAGCTCCCCGGTGGCAAATTTGTTCCTGAACCTCCAGTATATGATTGAGCGGGACGGCAATGTGATTGAGAATACGTACTTTGACGACCTGCACTACAAGGGAAATGTCCATCTGCTGGAAAACAACGCCTATTTGCCTCTGGGCTTTCTGACGGAGGCGGAGCTGAAGGATTTGGAATTCACCTCCGGAAGCCCCTTCATTTTCCAGAACAATCTCATCAAAGCCGCTACCGGCATGGAAGAGGATGTGTGGACCTTTGTCCAGGGGGACTACCTCTCCGTCCAGTCCTCGGATGTGACCATCAACTCCTTCTCCTCCACCGGCTACTGCTCCTATGATGCCCCCAGCGGCGGCACCATCTCCTACAACTACACCGCCGACAAGGAAGGCTTCCTGTGCATCAACCTGAACCTGCCCAAGCGCAACAGCTTCCGGGTTCTGAAAAACGGCACCCGGCTCTACTCCGAGACCTACAGTCTGCCACAGATGCTGGCGGTGAGCGATGTAGTGCCCGGGGATGTGATTACCATTGAGCTGACCTGTGCCTCCGGGGAAAACAGCAACATGACGGTCAACGCCGCCATTCTGGATGAAACTCTGTTCCGCCAGGCTCACAGCATTCTGGCTGCCTCCACTCTGGAGCTGACGGAGTTTTCCAACACCAAAATCTCCGGTCTCATTCAATGCAACCGGGATGGGCTGCTGTATACCTCCATCCCCCAGAACGGGAACTGGAGTGCTACGGTGGACGGAAAGCCGGCGGAAATCGTGCTGGTGGGGGATGCCATGGTAGCTCTGGAGCTGACGGAAGGCTACCACGAAATCCAATTCACCTATCACAACGCCGCCTTCTCTCTGGGCTGGAAAGTCTCCCTGGGAGCTGCCGTCCTTCTGGCAGGGCTGTACTTCCTGCTGTATAAGCCCAAGCGGCTCATTGGCAAATACGAAAAGCCCCGGAAAGCTTGATGAAACTATGACAAAACCCCAACAGGCACGGTAATCCACCGCCTGTTGGGGTTTTTCTTATCTGCGGGTTCCGTCCTCTCGGAAGGTTTTCTTCAAAGCCCGTTCCGTGGGGAATATGCTGGCAATCAAGACCGTGCACTGCACCACCAGCACCCCGATACACATCCACCCGATGGCATCCTCCCCTTTGCCGTAAAAGGGAATATGGATGGCAACTGTGGGAAGGAGCAAAATCCATCCGATGATCCACCACCGCTTTCCGCAGTGGTGATGGGCAAAATTCCAGGTGTCCATATTTACCATGGACCGGGGTGTCCGGTAGCCCAGAAAGGCATTGATTTCCTTGGGAGGGTGCTTCCACATCCAGCGGCCCACCCCAATCATCAGGACCGGGGTAAGGAGGTCACAGATAAAGATGAACCACCAAAACACAGGTACTCACCTGTCCTTTCATTCTTCAGAAGTATGCTTCCGGTAGTACAAATAGGAATAAATCATGGGAACGATGCTCATTACCATCACAATTCCCAGGAAAATCCAGATGTTTTGCAGAAACGCGGTGGCCAGAATCACAAGACCGCCCACGACCCAGAGTTTCCCGGCAAAGCGGTGGGTGCTGTCCCAGTTGGCCTCGTCATTCAAGGTCCAGGGAAGCTTGATACCCACGGTGTAGTTCTGCTTGCATTTGGGAAGATAATTGCCGATGGCAAAAAACAGCACGCCCATAAGCAGCAGCATGATGAGGGTCACATTCATCTGAAGCCCCAGCACCTGACCATAGGTGATAAAGCCCACAATCAGGGAGATGGCGGGGCAAATCCAGAATACCAGGTGCAAGGCCTTCCCGGAAACATTGTTGTGCTTGGGAGCTGCCGCTGTCAGTACAACGCACAGCCAATGGATGCCTAACATGAAGGCCGGCAGTCCCAGCACGCCGAAAAGCTTGCTGCTGTAGCCGTCCACCTGGCCGTCCGCGCCCCAATGGGTGGGCATCTGCTCCGGCAGCCGGTTCCAGAGAATCAGCCCCACCGCCATGGGAAGCAAAATCACCAGAGATGTAATAAAAAGAGTCCATTTGTTCCGTTTAATCATGTTGTTCCTCTCCTTTCAGGTCCGTAAGCCAGAGCATAATCTCCTCCAGCACGGAGGCATTGAGCTGATAGTAAATGAACTTTCCTTCCCGGCTGTCCCGAATCAAATCCGCTTCCTTCAGCACCGACAGGTGTCGGGATATGGATGCTGCGGTGACGGAGAAGCAGTCGGTAATCTCCCCGGCGGACATCCTGCCGTCTTTCAGGAGATTGAGAATCTTCCGGCGGGTGGGGTCCGCCAGCGCCCGCAGGGTCTTTTGCAGGGACATGGTATCGCCTCCTTTAACATTTAACCTAATTGTTAATTATATGATAGCACCCGGTAAGGAAATTGTCAACTTCCCGTCTTGACAAATTTTTTGATTTTGTGTTATAATTTTATCGGAAAAGAGCTTAGGCGTATTATACATACGCCTGAGCTCTTTTTTTCGGAAGGAGGATAATGATGAGAAAAAGACTTCTTACCCAAATGATTTTTGAGCTTGTTGGCAGCATTATGATTGCCGCCGCCATTTACAACTTTGCCGTTCAGGCTGAGTTTCCCTTAACCGGTTTTTCCGGCATCTCCATCATTCTTTATCACCTGTTTGGAATTCCCATCGGTCTTTCCACCATCGTGATGAACATTCCCGTGGCCATTTTGTGCTATCGGCTGCTGGGCAAAAACTTCTTCATCAGCTCGGTGCGCTGCATGATTATCTCCTCTGTGCTCATCGACTATGTAGCCCCCCTGTTTCCCGTTTACACCGGCAGCCGGCTGCTGGCAGCCCTTTGCACCGGCGTGATTGCCGGTATCGGCTACGCCCTCATCTATATGCAAAACTCCTCCACCGGCGGTGCCGACTTCATCACCATGGCGGTAAAGGCCAAATTCCCCTACCTCTCCCTGGGCAAAATCATCTTTGTCTCCGATGTGATTATCATTGCTCTGGGAAGCCTTTTGTTCCGGGACATTGACGGCATTATCTACGGCTTGATTGTCAGCTACCTGTACGCCGTGGCGGTAGACAAGATGATGTACGGCATGAACGCCGGGAAAATGGCCCTGATTGTCACCGACCAGGGAGAAAAAATCTGCCAGGTCATCGACCAATGCTGCGGCCGGGGCTCCACCATTCTTCCCGCCCAGGGCGGCTACAAGGGAGACACCCGCCAGGTGGTGATGTGCGCCTGCAACAACCGGGAAATGTATCTGGTACAAAAAGCTGCCAAAGCCGCTGACCCCAGTTCCTTCCTGATTGTGCTGGAATCCAACGAGGTCCACGGTGAGGGCTTCCACCCGGTCACCATCGGCGAACCGGCACCCAATTCCAAAAATTCCTGACAAAGCTTGCGCCTGTCCCGGTTTGGGGCAGGCGCATTTTCACACCCTTTTCTTGCTTCCTGCATATTCTGGTATGAAGATATCTTCCAGAAAGGCAGTGATGCAATATGACAGACAACAATAAACTCCCCAGATTCCCCCAGCCCAGAAGTGCTGGCGGGTTCTGTTTCGCCTGCTGCCCATGCCAGGGGATTCCCGGCCCCCAGGGAGAACCGGGGCCTCAGGGGCCCAGAGGCTGTCCCGGGCCCCAGGGACCCCGGGGCTGCCCCGGGCCACAGGGTCCTCAAGGCGAAACCGGACCCCAGGGCGAAACCGGCCCCCAGGGACCGGAGGGTCCTCAGGGTGTAGCCGGGCCCCAGGGGCCAGAGGGGCCCCAGGGTGCGACTGGACCTCAGGGACCCCAAGGGCCGCAGGGTGAACCCGGGCCGCAGGGTCCCCAGGGGCCTCAGGGTGCAACCGGACCCCAGGGTCCGGAGGGCCCGCAGGGCGAAGCCGGACCTCAGGGGCCGGAGGGGCCACAGGGGGCAGTCGGGCCTCAGGGCGAACCCGGACCGCAAGGCCCCCAAGGGCCGCAGGGTGAAACCGGGCCGCAAGGCCCCCAAGGGCCTCAGGGCGAACCCGGGCCGCAAGGGCCGCAGGGACCCCAGGGCGAGCCAGGGTCCCAGGGTGCTCCCGGCACCAGCACATTTGCTTCTTTCAACAACTATGAGACCGCTTTTACCAGCGGGAATCTCATGCCCCTGCAAGCCCAAACCACCGACACCACCGGAAATATTACCCTCCAGGGCAATAACAAGGTCCTGCTGGAGCCCGGTTATTATTATGTTTTCTACGGGGCTTCCGCCATTTTGGACAATGCCGGGTATATGCAGGTGACGCCCACCTATAACGGCACCTCCCATCTGGATGACGGGCTTTACAGCAAGGTAGGTTCGCCGGGAGTCACCGCCTGGGGTGCCTACGGGCTGATTCTCTACGCCCCCTCTCAGACCTCCTTTACCCTGACCTTCAACAGCGACACCACCGCCCGCTCCGGTGCCCTTTCCCTGTGCATTCTGAAACTGAATCGGTAATTCCCAAAAAAGAGGTCACTTTCCGTGACCTCTTTTTTTCGGGGCAATCAGCTCTGCTGCAAGGGCAGCCTGACGATGAAAACCGTCCCGTGGTTTTCCTGGCTTTCCACGGAAATCTCCCCCTTGCTCAGCTCTATGATTCTGCGCACCAGGGCAAGGCCCAGGCCGTTTCCTTCGGAAGCGTGGGCGGTGTCTTCCTGATAGAACTTGTCAAAAATATGCCGGATGTGTTCTGGCTTGATTCCAATGCCTTCATCCCGGATCCAGACAGTGACAAAGCTTTCATCCCTCCGGGCGGAGATGTAGATTTTTCCATTGTCGTGGCTGTATTTGATGGCATTGCCAATCAGATTTCCCCAGACATGGTCCATCATCTCTGCATTGCTTCGGTATGGCAGCTTGGGCAAATCCACATCAAAGACGATATTTCGCTCTGACCACTGGCTTTCCATCCGGAGGATACAGGTACGGATTTGCTCATCCAGGTCGTATTCCGTCTGGTCTGCAATCAGGGTCTGGTTTTCATATTTGGCAATCAGCAGAACAGAGTTTGCCAGCCTGGACAGCCGTTCCGACTCTTCCGCAATGAATTGCAGGTACTCCTCCCGCTGCTGCTGGGTCAGGTTGCCGCTGCGCAGACGCCGGGCAAATCCCCGGATGGACACAATGGGGGTTTTGAATTCGTGGGAGAAGATATTGATAAAGTCGTTGCGCATCAGCTCTGTGCTTCCCAGCTCTGCTGTCATCTGGTTGAAGCTGTGAAGAAGCTCCCCGATGTCCCCCTCCCATTCCTCGGAAACCCGGACGGAGAAATCCCCCTTGGAAATGGATTTTGTGGCCTCCACCATATCCTGAATGGGCTTGGCTGAGTGGAGGCTGATGGCTGAGGAAATGGGAATGGCAACCAGGGTGGCAATTCCCATGGGGATGTAAGGTGCCAGCACATTGCCCACCGGAAACAGATTCCGGGACATGGGCAGCCACACAAACATGGTCACGGAGATGGAAAGCAGGTTGGTGACAATGACACAGAGGATAAAACGCCATTTGGTAGAGTGCATCAGTTTTTTCAGCATAGCCGCACCGCCTTATAGCCCAGTCCCCGGACTGTGATGATTTCAAAGTCCGGGTTGGTGCGAAACCGCTCCCGCAGGCGGTTCACATGAACCACCACCGTATGTTCATCGCTGTCAGAATCCGGATCCCAGATTTCGTCCATGAGCTGCCGGCGGGTAAAGGTCTTGTTGGGGCTGGACAGGAGCTTATCTCATCCCTTTGTGCATTGTGGGGTTCTACCCCCTGATTTTCTCCCAGTACGGGGAAGTTTACATGCTCACTTCCTACGGCTCCCTTTTTGCCTTCTTCCTTCTGGGCGGGGCTCTGATGGCTGTAGGAATGTTCATCTCCTCCCTGACGGACAACCAGGGCTTTGCCGCCGGTATTGGCATTGCCGCAATTCTTCTGAACTAATTCAGTGTATCTCTGGCAGAATATGTGTCCGCTACCGCCATTGGCAGTGCCATCGCCCTGTTTGTGCTGGCCGCTCTGCTGGGTTGGGTGATTCGGATTCTCACCCGGAACGACACCCTGGGCTATGGTGTTGGCCTGGGTCTCATGGGAATTACCGTTGCCCTGTATCTCATTGACGAAACCAAATTCGAGGGACTGCTGCCGGATATTATGAAAAAGCTGAGCCTGTTTGACCGGCTGGACACCTTTGTAAACGGTGTGTTTGATTTGACCGCCGTGGTATATTTCCTGTCCGTCGGGGCATTTTTCCTGTTCCTTACGGTTCAGTCCCTGGAGAAACGGAGGTACAACTGATGAAGGACATGAAATTCAAAAAGCCCATTTCCAGCCGTCTGGCCATGAAGGGAGGCTCCTATTCCCTGGCGGTTACGGCAATCGTTCTGGCAATCCTGATTGTGGTAAACATCTTCGTCTCCGTCATGCCTGCCAACCTGACAAAACTGGACATCAGCTCCAGCAAGCTTTACTCCATCACCAGCAACACCAAGGCTGTGGTCAACAATTTGCAGCAGGATGTGACCATCTACTGGGTGGTGCAGGCGGACAAGGAGGATTCTGTCATCGAAAATCTGCTGGCAAAGTATGACAGCCCGTCTGACCACATTGACGTGGTAAAGAAAAACCCCGATGTATTCCCCACCTTCACGGAGCAATACACGGAGGAGCAGGTGCCCAACAACTCCCTGATTGTGGAGTCCGGGGAGCGGAGCCGCTATATCAGCTATGACGACATTTATCTGGTGGACACCAATATGTACTCCTATTCCTACAACACCTCCTTCGACGGGGAAGGTGCCATCACCTCCGCCATTGACTATGTGGTGACGGAGGATCTGCCCAAGATGTATGTGCTGGAAGGCCACGGAGAGCAGGACTTGCCGGCAACCTTTGCCGATTCTGTGGAGAAGGAGAATATTGAAGTAAGCTCCCTTTCCCTGCTGACGGTGGACGAGATTCCCGAGGATGCGGACTGCATAGCCATGTATGCCCCCCAAAGCGTCATTTCCCAGGAAGAAGCCCAGATGCTCATAGAGTATACTGACAACGGCGGCAAGCTGCTGGTGATTGCAGGCCCGGTGGAAGGGGCGGAATTTGACAACCTGAACAGCGTCCTTTCCCACTATGGCGTGGAGGTAAACGATGGCATCGTAGTGGAGGGTGACCGGAACTACTACGCCTTTGGCTATCCCTATGTGCTCATGCCCAGCATGGAAAACTCTGAAATTACGGATTCTCTGATTGAAGCCCGGTACTACCCCATCTTCCCCCTGGCCTATGGTCTGACCGTGGGGGACAGCAGCAACGGAGAAGTGACTGCACTGCTCAATACTTCCGATGCTTCCTTCAGCAAGGTTGCAGGCTTTGAGCTGGACACCTATGAGAAGGAAGAGGGAGACATTGACGGTCCCTTCACGGTGGGCGTTTCCATCGCAACGGCAGGAGATGGGCAGATTGTCTGGTTCTCTGCCTCCAATTTCCTGGATGACAGGTACAACGCCTTTTCCTCCGGTGCCAATGTGGATTTGACCATGAATGCCCTTTCCTCTTTGATTGGAGAGCGGGAAGCCATGGCCATCCGCAGCAAATCTCTCAACTACAACTATCTGACCATCAGTGAATCCACCGCTTCCACCCTGAAAGCCCTGATGATTGGTGTGTTCCCCCTGGCTTATCTGGGCGTGGGAATCGTTGTGATTTTAAGGAAACGGAGGAAGCAAAATGAAGCGGTATAAGAAACTGGGAATTCTGCTTACGGTTCTGGTGGTAATCTGTATTGCCACCTTTGCCCTGTCCCAATATGAGCAGGCTCAGGAGGAAATCAGAAGCAGCGATGAAGTGATTCTGGAAATCCCCAGGGATTCCGTAACGGCCCTGTCCTGGGAATACACAGAGGAAGGTTACCTTGCTTTCCACAAAGGGGAAAGCAGCTGGGTGTATGACGAGGACGAAGCCTTCCCGGTGAGCGAAGACAAGGTTATGGAGATTCTCTCCCACTTTGAAGCTCTGCAGGCAAGCTTTATCATCGAGAATGTGGAGGATTACAACCAGTACGGACTGGACGATCCGGAGTGTACCCTGCATATCTCCACAGAAGATACCACTTACGACATCAAGCTGGGTGATTTCAGCAAGATGGATGAACAGCGCTATGTAGACATCGGCGACGGCAATGTGTATCTGTTGAGCGAGGACCCCATGGACTATGTGGACCCGGCCCTTTCTGCCATGATTGAAGACGATGACACCCCCGCTTTTGAGAATGTGGTGGACATCAGCTTCACCGGAACCGAAAACTATACCATTGATCGGATAGAAGACAGCGGGTATTCCTACAGCGACCAGGATGTGTACTTCGTTCAGGAAAATGGGGCGTATCTGCCTTTGGATACCTCTGCTGTAACAACATATCTCAACACCATCACCGCTTTGGATCTTCTGACCTACGTAACCTACAACGCCACCGATGAGGAACTGGCCGCCTACGGACTGGACTCCCCGGAGCT
Source organism: Candidatus Faecousia excrementigallinarum (assembly GCA_018713285.1). Lineage (GTDB taxonomy): Bacteria > Bacillota > Clostridia > Oscillospirales > Oscillospiraceae > Faecousia > Faecousia excrementigallinarum. The sequence goes on along the minus strand of DVFK01000119.1, from coordinate 4,965 downwards.
GTCCATCACGGTGAACTACACCTACACCGATGAAAATGCGGAAGATGGGCAGCCGATTGCAGGAAGCTGCGTGATTCACATTGGTCAGAATCAGGAAGAATTGCAGGCCGCCCAGGAATCGGAGGATGACAGCGTAACCGAAGACTCCGTTACCAAGTATGTCCGTATCGGAGATTCCCAGATTGTCTACGAACTGGATTCGGTGGATTACGCCATTCTCTCGGATGCAGCCTACAGTGACCTGCGGCACAAGGAAGTGTTCTGGGGCGACTTTGCAGATGTATGTCAGGTGGATGTTACCCTGGAAGGAACCACCCACACCCTGGTATCGGAGCGAAATGATGAGGACGAGCGTCTCTGGTACTATCAGGAAGTGACGGAAGAGGCGGATGCATTGGATTTGACGGCCTTCCAGGATGCTCTGGAGTCCCTCACCGCCGACACCTTCACCGATGAAGCGCCCGCAGAGAAAGAGGAGATTCGTCTGACCCTCTATCTGGATAACGAGAATTTCCCCCAGGTGGAAATCGTTCTCTACCGCTACGACGGCACCAGCTGTCTCGCAGCTGTGGATGGAGAAAGCGTATCCCTGGTTTCCAGATCCACCGTTATGGATCTGGTAGAAGCAGTACAGGCCATTGTTCTGGACTGATGACATAGATTGCTGGGGCAGGATATCCTGCCCCAGCAAGTTTTTGATTGTGCCATAGAATCTATATTGAAAAACGGGCAGGCGCATCCCGGTTCCCGGGAGCGTCTGCCCGCTTGTTCCTTGTCAAAAATTATTCCTTTTCACTCAGAATTTCCTCAATCCGTGCCTGTTCCTGAGGCGTAAATTCCGGATGTTCCAGGCAGCCCAGGTTATCCAGAATTTGACTGGAACGGGAGGCGCCTACCAGGACGCTGGTAACCTGGGGATGGGAGAGCACCCACGCCAGGGCCATCCGAGCCAGGCTCTGTCCCCGCTCCCGGGCAAGCTCATTGAGTTCCCGCAGCTGCCTCTGCCGCTGCGGGGTCAGGCTGGACGGCTTAAGGAAAGGACTCTCCCCTGCCATGCGGCTATCCTGGGGAATTCCCTCCAGATACCGATCGGTGAGAAGACCCTGAGCCAGGGGGCTGAAGGTAATAATGCCGGCCTTCGCCCGGGGAGCAGCCTCCAAAAGGCCATTTTTCTCCACTGTACGATCCAACAGTGAGTAGCGGTTCTGGTTAATCAGCAGCGGGCAGCGGAGCTCCTGCAAAATCTTTGCCGCCCGCTCCATGGTGGGGCCGTCATAATTGGAAAGGCCCACATACAGGGCTTTTCCGCTATGAACCGCCTGAGCCAAGGCGCCCATGGTCTCCTCCAGCGGGGTGTTGGGGTCCATACGGTGGTGATAGAATATATCCACATACTCCAGCCCCATCCGTTTCAGGCTTTGGTCCAGGCTGGAAAGCAGGTATTTCCGGCTGCCGCCATCCCCATAGGGACCGGGCCACATAATATAGCCGGCCTTGGAACTGATAATCAGCTCATCCCGGTGGTCACGGAATTCCTCCCGGAGAAGGCGTCCAAAGTTCTCCTCAGCACTGCCGGGAGGAGGGCCGTAATTATTGGCCAAATCAAAATGGGTAATGCCGTGATCGAAGGCCGTAAAACACAAATCCTTCATGTTTTCGTAGAGGCTGGTATGACCGAAATTGTGCCATAGCCCCAGGGTAATAAAGGGCAGCTTCAACCCGCTGCCGCCACACCTGCGGTATTCCATCCGTTCATACCGCTCCGAACTGGGCTGATACATGGAAAACGCCTCCTTTATTTTTTGATAATTATACCAAACCGAAAACCGATTGTAAATACCGATGCACCGGTCAGACTCCCCTGTGAGAGCGGCAAAAACCATGCTCATGGCTTCCGGCTGTCAGGAACGGCTCCGGACGAACAGGCAACATAAAAAAAAATCGGAGCAAGCTGACGCTTGCTCCGATTGTGGTGCGCGAGGCGGGACTTGAACCCGCATGCCCGGAATGAGCACTAGAACCTGAATCTAGCGAGTCTACCAATTCCACCACTCGCGCATTTTTCGTTTCGCTGTTGGGCTTTCGCTCAACGCTCCGATATAATACCATGGGTGTCGGGTTTTGTCAACTGCTTTTTGAAAAATTTTTCAAAAAATTTTTTGGAGGGTTTTGGGCCGTCCAATCCCCTTTTCTTTTCCCGGAATCGATGGTATAATGGTCAAAACATTTCGGGAGGCCGGTTATGGAATTTTTACCCCTTTGCAGACAGGATATGATAGAAAGAGGCTGGAGTCAGTGCGACTTTGTGTATGTCATCGGGGATGCCTATGTGGATCATCCCTCCTTCGGTCATGCCATCATCAGCCGGGTTCTGGAGCAGGCCGGGTATTCCGTGGGGATCATCTCCCAGCCCGACTGGAAGAATCCCAAGTCCATTGATATTTACGGCCGTCCCCGGCTGGGATTTTTGGTCACCGGCGGCAACATTGACCCCATGGTGAACCACTACGCCGTTTCCAAGCGTCGCCGCAAGTCCGATGCCTACACCCCCGGCGGGGTCATGGGCAAGCGGCCGGACTATGCCACGGTGGTTTACTGCAACCTCATCCGCCAGGTTTACAAGGATGTGCCCATTATCATCGGCGGCATTGAAGCCAGTCTGCGGCGGCTGGCTCACTACGACTATCTCTCCGATTCCATGAAGCGCTCCATCCTCCTGGACAGCCAGGCAGACCTTCTCTCCTATGGTATGGGCGAAAAGAGCATTGTGGAGATTGCAGACGCTCTCAACGCCGGGATGGATGTGAAGGACATTACCTACATTGACGGCACGGTGTTCCGCACCCGGCAGCTGGACGAGAGCTTCCCCACCATCGTACTGCCGGACTTTGCCCGGCTGAAAGAAAACCGCCGGGCTTATGCAGAGAGCTTCCGGATTCAGTATCAGAATTGCGACCCCTTCACCGCCAAACGGCTGGCAGAACCCTACGGCAGCGAATTTGTGGTGCAGAATCCCCCTCAGAAGCCCCTCACCACCCAGGAGATGGATGCCATCTACGCCCTGCCCTACTGCCGCAATTACCATCCCAGCTACGAGAAGCTGGGGGGCGTTCCTGCCATTGAAGAGGTGAAGTTCAGCCTGGTGAGCTGCCGGGGCTGCTTCGGTGCCTGCTCCTTCTGCGCCCTCACCTTCCATCAGGGGCGGATTATCCAGGCCAGAAGCCATGAGTCTATCCTGAAAGAGGCTGAGCTTATGATCAAGGACCCGGACTTCAAGGGCTACATTCACGATGTGGGCGGCCCCACCGCCAACTTCCGGTTCCCCGCCTGCGAAAAGCAGCTGACCAAGGGCACCTGCCCCAACCGGCAGTGTCTCTACCCCACCCCCTGCAAGAATCTCCGGGCGGATCACTCGGACTATGTGAGCCTTCTGCGGAAGCTGCGGAAGCTCCCCGGGGTGAAAAAGGTATTCGTCCGCAGCGGTGTCCGCTTTGACTATCTGCTGGCGGACAAGAAGGACACCTTCTTCAAGGAGCTGGTACAGCACCATATCTCCGGCCAGCTGAAAGTAGCTCCGGAGCACGTGTCCGATGTGGTGCTGTCTTACATGGGCAAGCCCAAAAATGCGGTTTACAACCGGTTTGTGGAAAAGTATTTTGCTCTGAATCAGCAATACGGCATGAAGCAGTTTCTTGTCCCCTACCTCATGTCCAGCCACCCCGGCTCCACCATGCAGGAGGCGGTGAAGCTGGCGGAGTACATCCGGGACATGGGCTACAACCCGGAGCAGGTGCAGGATTTTTACCCCACCCCCTCCACTTTGTCCACGGTGATGTACTATACCGGGCTGGATTCCCGTACCATGGAAAAGGTATATGTCCCCACCGACCCCCACGAGAAGGCCATGCAGCGGGCGCTCATCCAGTACCGGGACCCCAAGAACTACTATCTGGTGCGGGAGGCTCTGCTGAAAGCCCACCGGGAGGATCTCATCGGCTCCGGCCCCAAGTGCCTCATCCGGGCGGTTCCCCCCAGACCGGGAAAGCACCTGGCTCCGCCTCCCAAGGCCCCGGCAAAGGGTCGTCCCGCCCGGGGCAAGCCGGTTTCCGGAAAGAAACCCATTCCCAGGCAGAAGGGAAAATCCAAGTAAGCAAGGAAGCTGCCTATGAAATCAAGCAAACCCAACGTCAAACCTTTCTGGCGGGCTCTTCTGATTCTATACAGCCTTTTCATGCTGTGGCTGCTCTTCGGCCGCTCCGCCGGAGGGATAGAGGGGCTGAGTTATCAGGAGCAGCTGGGCTACAACCGGAACCTGAGGCCCTTTTTCACCATCGGCAACTACCTTTGGGTGGTATTTCACAGTGACAACGCCTACCTTGTCCGCCACTGCTTTATCAATCTGGCAGGAAATGTGCTGTTGTTTATTCCCATCGGCTTTCTGCTGCCCAAGGTATCCAAAGCCCTCCGAAACTTTCTGCGGTTCTTCCTTCTGTGCTTTGTCATCATGCTGGCGGTGGAGCTATTGCAGCTGGTGACCCTTCTGGGCTCCTTCGATGTGGACGATTTGATTCTGAACCTCTCCGGGATGTCCCTGGGGTTTTTGTTGGAACGCATCACCAGAAGATAAAACCAGAAGCGGATTTGTCAAGGGGGCTTTTTACGAATCGCAACACCTCCTTAGTTTGATGCAATTTTGGTCTTATGGTATAATCCGTACAACAAAAAATAATTTTGATAAATTGGATTTTAGCGGAGGTTCAAATGATTGTATTAAAAATAATTACCGTTCTATTGGGTTTGGCATTTACCTTGTTCGGATATTTTATCTATTTCAAGAAGAAGTATAATCTGATAAATGGTTTTGAGGCAGAGTTCAAGGCCGGGAAAAAAGATGAATCCTACGCAAAGCGCGTTGGAATAATCGAGTTTGTCATTGGGATTGTTTTTATGATTGCGGGTATCATT
>DVFK01000118.1 GCA_018713285.1 Candidatus Faecousia excrementigallinarum | reverse complement strand
CCATAGTAATTCCTCCCGCCTATAGTATAATGCTATAGATGTAAATTATCAGAGGATAAAAAGATATATTTTTGTAAAGTTAAGGAAAAATAAACTTCATTGGATAAAAAAACCCGCAAAAGCCCAAACTTTTTATATAAAATAACAACACAACGGTATAGAAACCTGTCTTTAAGATTCCCGTGATACAATCTGCAAGATTGCACAATCCATTTTTTGAAGGAAATGGATTCCATAGTGATGGAGAAAAAGGACGGTGTCAAGCATGAAAAAACCACCGGATTTCCTGGGAAAAAAGGCATATAAAAAATCCCCAAGTGCAGCGATGATGCTACACTTGGGGATGATTCTGCCCTTCGGTCAGCTCAGCTGATTTTCGTAGGCGTTTACATCCGCAGGCTTGCCCACTTCAAAGTAGGAGTCCAGGATGTCCCTGGCAACGCCTGCCATGGAGGAACCGTGACCGGCCTGCTCGCCGTATACGGCGATGGTAATTTCCGGATCATCTGCCGGGGCAAAGCAGATAAAGGAGCCGTTGTCGGATTTGCCTTCCTTGTCGGTTTCTGCCGTACCGGTCTTGCCTGCCACCTGGATGGGGTAGTCCCGGAAAACAGTATATGCGGTACCGCCCGACTGGGTGACCATGCACATACCCTGAAAATAGGACATATAGGCCTCGTCGGAGATATCCAGATGGCTCAGAAGTTCCACCTGGCTCTCCTTCAAAAGACTCCGGTTGTCGGAGGACACAATCCGGTTCAGGAAAGTAGCCCGGTACCGGTCTCCCTGGGTGGCCAGGGTGGAGGCGTATGCACACAGCTGCATGGGAGTGAACCGGTGCTCCGACTGACCGATGGCCGCCAGAATCTGGTCGCCCTGATACCAGATGCCGTTTTCGCCATCAAACAGTTCTGCCTTGGTTTCTGCATTGGCCCGGTGGCCGGTGGATTCCGGCAGCTCGATGCCGGTGGACTCTCCCAGCCCCAGCATCTTGCCGGTGTTGTCCATAATGGACAGCTTGATCCGGTCGCCCAGCTCATAGAAGAAGTAGTTGCAGGACACCTTCAGAGCCTGGGCGGCGTTGATTGAGCCGTGGGTATATCCCAGCAGAGAGTAGGTCAGACAGGTGGGCTCGAATTTTTTATACTTGTTGTTGGGGCTGTTGTCCGGGTCGAAGATACCCTTGTCCTCGATGGTGGTAGCGGAGTTGATAAGGCCGGAGTCGATGGCGGCGATCACCATTACCGGCTTGTATACGGAGCCGGGGGGGTAGGTGGCATCCAGAGCCCGGTTATACAGAGGTTTCAGGGGGTCTTTCAGAATCTCGTTGTAGTTTTCAAAATAGGTGGCCGGGTCGTAGGTGGGATAGCTGGCACACACCAGCACCTGCCCGGTTTGGGGGTCCATGGCCACCACGGCGGCACCTTCTGCATCCGCACCGTCCGCATTGGGATTTTCGTTGTTCCGCAGATTTTCCATATTCTCCGCCAGAGCATCCTCTGCCACGGCCTGGAGGTTGATGTCGATGGTTACCTGGACGTTGGAGCCGGCCTTGGGCTCCACCAGATATTCCGAGGAGACCAGGGTTCCGTCCTGGTTTACCGTGTCCATACGCCAGCCGTCCACGCCGTGAAGATACTCCTCAAAGGCCGCTTCAAAACCGGCCTGGCCTACCTGGGCATCCATGGAATACTCCTCAAACTGCTTGTAGTATTCCCACTGCTCTGCGGACATGGCACCTACAAAGCCCAGGATATGGGCGGCGTACTTGGTCTGATACTCCCGGACGGTGGAGGCTTCCACGTTCATGCCGGGGATGTTCAGCTCTCCGATGGCGGCCATCTCCTCCTGGCTCACGTCGTTCAAAAACACATAGTTTGCCATGGAGGGCACGCAGTTACGCAGGGCCAGCTCATACCGCAGGCCGATAACCAGCCGGGCATCCTCGTCGGACCATTCCGCCGGCAGGCCGTAAACCTCTCGGAGGGTTTCAATCAGCAGGGGGGCGGTAATGTCCGAGTCCAGACCGTCCATATATTCCAGATATTTCTGGAAGTATCCCTGGTAGGCGGAGTTATAATCCTCCAATGTATAGGTGAAGGGCCGCTCCCGGGAGATGGGGAAGTGCTCGTTGTACTCGATGCCCAGCTCCTGGCACAGCTTCACCAGCTGGTACAGATAATCGTTGGTGCCTTTGGCGGACACCAGAACATAGTGGTTCAGCACCAGGTCATAACTGGCCCGGTTGCTCACCAGAACGTTGCCGTTCCGGTCCAAAATTTCTCCCCGGGCGGCTTTTACCCGGGTCAGGGTGGTAAAAGTGGTCTCGTTGCTGACGCTGCCGCCGCCGGTTTTGATGATTTGCTCATCATACAGACGGTATACATAAAATCCAATCAGAGCTGCGAACAGCAGCAGCACAATACCGGCACGAAAACGGGTTATTCTTTCCATATATCTCCTCCTATGGCTGCAATGGACAGGACAACAGGGTACAATAGCGGCACAGCCACAAGGGTCAGCACTGCGGTGATGAGGAAGCCAGGAAGCCGGCTGAGAATGGTGAGGCCGAAGGCCCAACCGATGGCAAAGACCAGAAGCTCATAAGCAAGAATCGCCAGGCCTGTGGTCAGCAGGGCGGCGCCAAAGCTCTTTTGCAGGTAGCTCTGGCGGAAGATGGCGGCGCCGATGGCAATGGCGGTGACCAGCACCAGGGCATAGCCCCCCGGAGCGGAGCCGGAAAACTGGTAGAACATTCCGGCGCACAGGGCAAAGACGCTGCCGTTCTGGGAACCCTCAATGATGGCAATGAGGAAAATCAGACAGGGCACCAAATCCGTCGTGGCGTCGTAAATCCGCAGCCGGCACAGCACCACATCCTGCAAAACCGAAATCACCAGAAGCAGCAGGGCCATCAGCGCCCATTTGTAGAAGGCGTGGCGCTGCTTCTGGGTCAGGTACAGCCGGCTGAGCCATGGGGCTTCCAGCTTATCCTTTTTGAATTCGTTTTTCTTCTTCATGGGACTTACTCCACATTATATTTGGTGATGATGAACACCTGGTCCAGGGCACCGATGTCGGCAGCAGGCCGGAGCTGAGCGTACTTGGCAACGCCCGTATCGTCAAAGCCTGCGTCTACCACATAGCCCAGAATCAGATTCCGGGGATACACGGTGGAACCGGTGGTCACGACCTGATCGTTGTTCCGGATGGTGGCAGAGCTGGGGAGGTAGTTCATCCGCATCTGATCCGGGTGGTCCGTAGAGTAGCCGCCCTTCACCATGCCGTTGTAGCCGGAGGATACGATGGTGGCGCTGATTTCCAGGGAGGAGTCCAGCACGGTTTTAATCACCGCATAGTTGCTCCCCACCTCGCTCACCAGACCCACCACTTCGCCGTTGGCGGTGATGGCGCACATTCCCTCGGCAATGCCGGCGTTGGTGCCCTGGTTGATGGTGAAGGTGCTGCTCCAGTCGTTGGAGCTCCAGGAGATGATATAGCCGTCCACCATCTCGTAGCCCTCGTTATTTTCTTTCAACTCCAGGGCATCCCGGAGCGCCTGATTTTCCTTGGTGAGAGCCGCAGCCTGCCGGGCCTGGTTCTCCATCTGGCTCAGTTGCTCTTTGAGAGCCTCGTTTTCCGCAAGCAATGACTCATAGGAGAAAATATAGTCATAAAGCTTCTCCGCCTGGGCGGTCAGATGGGTGGCACCGGCCCGGAGAGGGGCCAGGACTCCCTGGACAACGGTGCTGGGGTAGCTGTTGCCCGTCAGGCTCAGCACCAGGGCGGACACGGCGGCAATGAGCACCGCCGCCAGCAGTACAATTTTGATTTTGGTGGTAAAGAAATGTCTCATGGCTGTGCCTCCCAAAGCTCCGGGGCCAACTCCTCCAGAATCTGCCCCAACGGGCACAGGGGAAGCCCCACCACATTAAAGTAATCTCCCTGAATCTCCTCCACAAACAGAGCAGCGCCGCCCTGGATTCCGTAGGCGCCCGCCTTGTCCATGGGCTCGCCCCCGGCTACATACCGGGAAATCTCCCTGTCCGACAGCTGCCGGAAGCGGATTTTGGTCACCTGGGTCAGCACCTTTTCCCGGCTGCCCCGAATAACGCTTAAGCCCGTCATCACCTCATGGGTTCTGCCGGAGAGGAGCCGGAGCATTTCCTCCGCCTCCTGGGGGGAGTGGGGCTTACCCAGCACCCGGCCGCCGCACACCACAATGGTGTCCGCTCCGATGACCACATCCTGGGGCTCTGCGGGGACGGCTCTGGCCTTATGAAGGCTTACCCGGGCAACCTCCTGCCGGGGGTCCCGGGACAGATCCATGGTTTCATCAATGTCCGCAGGACACACGGTGAAGGGAATATCCAAATGTTCCATCAGCTCCCGACGTCGGGGAGACTGGGACGCTAAAATACACTTCATGGTTCGCTCCTTTTATTGCAGACCCCGGAGGTACAGTCCTCTGGTGCAGGCACCCGGGTCCATGGCCTCGCCGCTGCGGCAGGCGGACAGCACCCGGTCAACCTCCTGGGGATTCTCTGTGGTAAAGTACAGCCGCACGGCCCACAGGCCCAGCCGTGCCAGATCCTCCTGCCGGTCCAGCCAGTAGAGCTTCTTGCCGTTGAGCAGGACGCTGCGGCAGGTGTTGCCGTCCCGGATTACGGGGAATTCGCTGCCGGTCTTGTCCACCAGCTTGGCAGAGCCTAAGTGGCAGGTGCACTGACCGGTGCGGCCCCGGATGAGGCAGTTTTCCGTAATCATGAGAGGCAGCCGGCCATAGGCCAGAATCTCGCAGGGCAGACCCTTTTGGGCGTCCCGAATCTGGGGCAGGGTCATTTCAAAGCTCAGGCACTGGGACCGAAGCTCCATCTCCCGGATGGATTGCAGGGCTGCGGAATTGTAGATGTTAAGACCAAAGTCCCCCCGGGGATGCATTCCGCACTCCCGCACCGGAAGAAGCAACCCCAGATTGCCCACCAGAGCCTCCCGGATGCCCAGAGCCCGCAGGCTCCGCAGCTGGTCTTTCAGCCGGGCCAGCTCGCCGTCGTGAACCACTCTGGGAAGCACCGGGCATACCCGTACTTTTCCCACCAGATCCCGGGTAAAGGCGGCGTCCTCCGTCAGCAGGTGCAGGGGCACATAAAGAAGGTTCGGCTGCATTTTCAGGAGTCTGCCGGTAATCTGCTCTTTGGTGGTCACCTGGATGTTGTAGGCCGGGGGCTCCTGGGGGGTGCGATAGTTGGGAATCCGCTCCGGACGGCCCAGAGCCGGCACATCCCGCCGGGCCCGCAGGGCAGTGAGCTGATTCAGCACGTCCCGCCGCAGACCGTTGATGGCGGAGGCGGAGAGGGACAGTCCCGGCTCGATTTCCACCGCGGCTTCCACACAACGGTAGGGGGTGCCGCCGGTCTTGGTCAGCCGGGCGATAAGCACCTCTTTTGTCAGCTCTGCAACCCGAGCCATCTCCGGGGCAGGGCCCTGGGCGGTGCAGACCCGGTTCTGGGGGTCAATCACCGTCAGCTGGGTAAGGCCGGGGCGAACCACCGCCTGAAAGCGGATGGGAACCAGAGGGGTTTCTCCGGTCTCATAGGTCTGGCGCAGTTCCTTGAATAAGGCGGCATTTTCCCGGGTGTCCTCCCGGACGCCGAACATTTCTCCGCCCAAAATGCCGTCATAATAGCCCTGGGTAAAGCCCTGGCGGTTGAAGGCATCCAGAAGGGTCTTTTCCATGTCCCGGGTGACCATGTGGGTATCCAGGGCCTTCCGGTAAATCCCGGTGACCGCCGCTACGTACTCAGGCCGCTTCATCCGTCCCTCCAGCTTCAAGGAGGCAACGCCCATCTGCTCCAGCTCCTTCAGCTCCCGCACCAGACAGCTGTCCTTCAGGCTCAGGGGGTACTGGTTCTGCCAACGGCCATAGCCGTAGCTCTGGCGGCAGGGCTGAGCGCACCGGCCCCGGTTGCCGGAGCGGCCGCCGATGGCGGCGGAGAGGTAGCACTGACCGGAATAGCACATACACAGAGCGCCATGGCCAAATACCTCGATTTCAATGGGGGAGTTCTGGCAGATGTAGCGAATCTCCTCCCGGCTCAGCTCCCGGCTGAGCACCACCCGGCTTAAGCCCCAGGCGGCGCACAGCAGCACTCCCGGCAGGGAATGAATGGTCATCTGGGTGGAGCCGTGGATGGGGATGTGGGGGGCAATCTGACGGCACAGCCGCACCACCCCCAGATCCTGCACGATAAAGGCATCCACACCGCTCTGGGCGGCATGGCGAATCAGTTGGACAAGCTCCTGGGTCTCCTTGTCGGACACCAGAGTATTCAAAGTAAGATGGACTGCCACATCCCGGACATGGCAGTACTTCACCGCCTCGGTCAGAGCCTGGGGGGTGAAATTTTTTGCGCCCTGACGGGCGTTATAAATACCGCAGCCCAGATAAACGGCATTGGCACCGTTCTGGACAGCGGCCCGGAGGGATTCCATGGACCCAGCCGGGGCTAACAATTCCAGCATAGCAATACGCTCCCAATATGGTATACTTACAGACATTATACCACACCTTCCCGGGATTCGCTATGGGAAAAATGTGAATTTTTTGTCCCAACCATGGGCAACAAAGATACAAACAGGCAAAAAAACAGCCGAAGGAATAAGCTCCTTCGGCTGCTTGCTTAATATTCCCGAACCAGGGCCTTTACCACACCCACAATCTGGGCGTAGGTGCCGTCGATGGGGGCGTAGGCCTCGTTTTCCGGCATGAGCCAGATTTCCCCGTTCCGGCGGCGCAGCCGCTTGACGGTGGCTTCATCCTCCAGCCGGGCCACTACAATCTGTCCGTCGTCGGCGGTGGGCTGGGGGCGGACCACCACCACATCCCCGGAGAAAATCCCGGCGCCCACCATACTGTCCCCCCGGACCCGGAGGGCAAAGCAGGAGGGGTCACCGTCCCAGCTGATGGTACCCTCCTGGTTCTCCAGAGCCAGAATAGGCAGGCCTGCGGTGACGGTGCCGATGAGGGGAATCTGGCCCGGGCGCTGGGGAGCGGCGATGGCACGTTTGCGGCCCTTCTCCCCCAGGGTGAGCATTCCCTTTTGCTGCAAATTTTTCAGGTGGTAGTTTACGGAGGCGGTGGAGCGCAGTCCCACCCCGGCGCAAATCTCCCGGATGGACGGGGCATAGCCGTTTTCCGCCGAAAATTCCCGGATAAAGTTCAAAACCTGTTCTTCTCTGGGGTTTGACTTGGACATGGGCGGTGCCTCCTTTCCTTTTGGCCATTATAGCACAAATGAGCGAGAAAGAAAAGGGGGTTTCCGGTATTTTTTTCGACAAAAACCCCGGTTTTTTCCCTTGACCGCCAGGGTATACTGGAGCCGGAAGGAGTGAGCAGAATATGAAAACGAAACCCAACGATGCATTTGCCCAGGTGTGGCAGCGGGTGAAGGAGCCGGCGGCTCTGTTTGACCCGGAGAGTATTAAGGGCCTGATTGCCCTCCAATGGCAGGAGGCTGCCACCTACTTATATCTGTCCCGGCGGCTGGGGGGACGGGAGGGGGCACAGCTCCACAACCTTTTCACCCAGTGTCAGTCCCACACCGCCTGTCTCAAGGGGATTTACACCCTGGCCACGGGGAAGCATTACAGCGCCAAAAGCCTGCCGCCCCAGGAGGAGCCGGTGGAAGTGACCCTCCGTCGGTGCTACGGCAACAAGATGCGGTGTCTTGCGGAGTACGAAGCCAGAGGTGCCGACCCGGAGTACGGTCAGGTGTTTCTGCGCCTTGCCCAGCAGGAGCGGGAGGTTTGCAGCGAAATCCTGGAAATCATCGGAAGACTCACCCACAAGGTATAGTCATGCCGGTCCCAAAAGGAAAAGGGCATCTCAATTTGAGATGCCCTTTCGGTGTATTAACGGGAGCCTTTGTCGTAGGGGATACCCTCTGCCTTGGGTGCCCGGGACTTCTTGGAAGTGAAGGCCAGAACCACCATGGAAGCCAGGAAGGGCATCATGTTGTAAATCTCCTTGGGCCAGCCCAGAGAGGCCAGGAAGGGAATGGAGTCGAAAATGTTGGCCATGGCCCGGAATACCGCAAAGAACAGTGCTGCTCCTGCAATATTCAGGGGTTTCCACTGACCGAAAATCATAACCGCCAGAGCCAGGAAGCCCATACCGGCTACGCCCATTTCAAAGTTCCAGTCGCCTACCGCCGGGACGATGTAGGCCATGCCGCCCAGACCGCCCAGCACGCCGGAAATCAGCACACCGGCCCAGCGCATCTTATACACATTGATACCCACGGAATCCGCAGCCTGGGGATGCTCGCCGCAGGCCATGAGCCGCATACCGAACCGGCTGCGGTAGAGGACAAACCATGCGGCAATCAGCAGCAAAATGGTTGCCACCAGGAACCAGTTCAGGGTCAGGGGTCCAATGTTGAAGGAGAAGTTGCTGTTGTTGAACAGCTGGTTGGAGTTGGCGGAGTAGGTGATCTTGGGGGAGTCATTGCCGTTGATACGCTTGGCAATGACCATTGCCACCGCCGTTGCCAGCAGGTTCAGGGCCGTTCCGCCGATGGTCTGGTCCGCCTTCAGGTTGATGGAGGAGAAGGCCAGCAGGGAGGAGTAGAGCATACCGGCTGCGCCGGCAGCAATCATACACAGGAGGATGTTCAGGAAGATGGGAGTTCCGGCAGCGTTGAGAATGTTGATCATCACAACGCCCACCAGACCGCCGATGACCATAATGCCTTCCAGGGCGATGTTAATTACGCCGGAGCGCTCGGAGAACATACCGCCCATGGCCACCAGCATCAGCACCGCAGCGTACAGCAAGGTATATTTCAGCAGCAGCCACATTACGCATCCGCCTCCTTTCCTTTGTCGGGGACAATGGCTTTCACAGGCTTATTACGGCTCTTGAACAGCCGCAGAATTCCGGTCTTGAACAGCAGGCTGAAAGCGCACAGGTAAATCACCACACCGGAGATAATGTCTGCCACTTCGCTGGGGAACAGCTTGGCGTACATAAAGCCGCCGCCCACGGTAATGTGGGAGATGAAGATGGCGGAGAAGATACATCCGATGGGGTTGGAGGTGGCAAGCAAGGCAACGGAAATGCCGTTGAAGCCGGTGGCCGGCAGCATGGTGGATACCAGGGGCTCCCATTCCTTGCTTCCGGACAGGTAGAAGACACCTGCGCCCAGACCTGCCAGAGCACCGGCAATGGTCATGGACAGGACAATGTTCTTCTTCTCGTTGATACCGGCGTACCGGGCAGCCTCCTTGTTGTGGCCGCAGGCCTTCAGCTCATAGCCGAAGGTAGTCTTGTTAATGATAATCCAGATAATCACAGCCACAGCAATGGCAATGAAGATGCCAATGGTGGGCTGGAACAGCTTGCCGAAGTAGTCCTCGCCTCCTACCTTCACATTAAAGGAGGGCAGCAGGGACTGGGGAGAGACTTCCTTCAGGGTGTAAGTCTTGGTGGTATTGGCATTGAACATGGGACCGGCACCCTGCTGATAAATCAAGGTGTTGACGGCGTACAGGCCAACCCAGTTAAACATGATGGAGGTGATAACCTCGTTCACATTGAGAAATGCCTTGAACAGGCCGGGAATGGCACCCCAGATGGCGCCGCCTACACCGGCTGCCAGCAGGCACAGATACCAGGGCCATTTCAGAACCAGGGCAGCAAACAGGGCAAAGAAAGCACCCACGGTGTACTGTCCTGCAGCACCGATATTGAACAGGCCGGTCTTGAAGGCAAAGGCCACAGAAAGGCCGGTGAAAACCAGGGGAGCGGCCTGGAGAATCTCCATACGCACGCCCATACCCATGGTATTGGCCTTGGCATAGAAGCCGCCCTGCAAGATGGGCTTGAAGCCCTGCTCCCAGGTGGTTTTCAGCAGCTCACCCAGGGAGAAGCTGGTCCCTTCCTGGGCCAAGGTAACGCCGCCCAGAACCAGCAGCACCAAAAAGCCCACAACCAATCCCACCAGAATACAAACCAGGCTGGCCAGCACAGAGCTGACGCCGCCGGTGAGATTTCCCAGGCGGGGGGCATTTTTTTGTTTTTTCATTCCTTGCCCTCCTTATCCATACGCTTGGCACCAGCCATATACAGACCCAGGGTCTGCACATCGGTGGTCTTGGGGTCGAACTCGCCTACAATTTCCCCTTCATACATCACAAGAATCCGGTCGGACAGGTTCATAACCTCGTCCAGCTCCAAAGATACCAGCAACACTGCCTTGCCCGCATCCCGCTGGGCGATAATCTGCTTGTGGATATACTCAATGGCGCCCACATCCAGGCCGCGGGTAGGCTGCACCGCAATGAGCAGGCGGGGGTCTTTTGCCATTTCCCGGGCGATGATGGCTTTCTGCTGGTTGCCGCCGGACATGCTCCGGGCGATGGTGGTGGAACCCTGGCCGCTGCGCACGTCATACTGCTCAATCAGCCGGTCGGAATACTCCCGGACGGCTTTGGACTTGATAAAGCCGCCCACCTGGAATTCCTTATCCCAGTACCGCTGCAGAACCATGTTGTTTTCCAGGCTGTAATCCAGCACCAGACCGTGCTTGTGCCGGTCCTCGGGGATGTGGCTCATGCCGGCCTTGCTCCGCTGACGGATGGAAGCCTTGGTAATGTCCTTGCCTTCCAGCCAGACGGTGCCGCTGCTGGGCTTGTCCAGTCCGGTGATGGCATAGACAAACTCCGTCTGTCCATTGCCTTCGATACCGGCCAGGCACACGATTTCCCCTTCCCGCACTTCCAGAGAGGCGTTTTTCACCGCATCGTTCTTGTGAATCTTGGAAGGAACGGTAAGCTTTTCCACCTTCAGCACGGTAGCGCCGGGGGTTCTCTCCTCCTTATGGGAGACCAGCTCCACATCCCGGCCCACCATCAGCCGGGACATCTCTTCCACGGAGGTGGTGGCCACATCCACCGTGCCCATGTACTTGCCTTTACGCAGCACAGAGCAGCGGTCAGCCACGGCCTTGATCTCTGCCAGCTTATGGGTGATGAACAAAATGGACTTGCCCTCGGCCTTGAAGCCCCGCATAATTTCCATCAGCTCATCGATTTCCTGGGGGGTCAGCACAGCGGTGGGCTCGTCAAAAATCAGAATTTCATTGTCCCGGTAGAGCATTTTCAGAATTTCCACTCTTTGCTGCATACCAACAGAGATGTCCTCCACCAGGGCATCCGGGTCAATTTTCAGACCGTACTTCTCCGACAGCTCCATTACCCGCTTCCGGGCAGCCTTCCGGTTTACCATAGGACCCTTCATGGGCTCGGCACCCAGAATGATGTTATCCAGGACCGTGAAGCACTCCACCAGTTTGAAATGCTGGTGCACCATGCCGATGTGCAAAGCGGTAGCGTCGTTGGGGTTGTTGATTTTCACCTCTACCCCGTCCTTCTTGATGATGCCCTTTTCCGGCTGGTACAAGCCGAACAAAACGCTCATCAAAGTGGACTTACCGGCACCGTTCTCTCCCAGCAGGGCGTGAATTTCCCCTCGCTTCAGCTGAAGGGTAACATCGTCATTGGCCTTAATGCCCGGAAACTCCTTGGTGATATTGAGCATTTCAATCACATAATCTGGCATATGGTCACTCCCTTACCATTATAGTTTGCTGTACCTATTATACTGGATATTTGCAAAAAATACAATAGAAAATGTTGAAAAACCATAAAAACCCCCGAGGTTTCCCTCGGGGGTTGGTTGTTTTGCCAAGTAAACCTTAGCCGATCTCGTTAACAGTGGTGTTCTCGGAGACAGCGGGCATCTTGGAGGTGTCGTTGGAAACGGTGATGGTGCCGTCCTTGATCTGACCCTTCACAGCCTCGTAATCCTCGGTGGTGAAGTTGGTCATGGTCCAGGTGTCGGTGGGCAGGCCAACATACTCGCCTTCCAGCAGGCCGAAGTTGGAAACCTTGCCGCCGTAGGTAGCCCACTCGCCCTTGTTCAGGGTGTCCAGAACGGACTCAGTCACGTTCTGCAGGCCCTTCATGGCGGAGGTTACGAAACGGTTGGAGATGTGGGACTGGTCAACGTCAACACCGATAACCTTGCCGTCGTTCTTGTCGGCAGCTTCCAGAGCGGAGGTGTAGATGCCGCCGCCGCAGGCGAAGACAACCTCGGTGCCGGCCTGGTACCAGCCTTCCATCTTAGCGGTGATCTCAGGAGAGCCCTGGAACTGGCCGCCGTAGGTGTAGTTGATCTCGATCTTCTTGTTCAGCTCCTTGGCAGCAGCGTCAGCGCCCTGAACGAAGCCGTAGCCGTAGCGCTGCACAGCGGGAACAGCAATGCCGCCCAGGAAGCCCAGCTTGGTGTAGCCTTCCTTCACAGCAGCGTAGCCAGCCAGGTAGCCAGCCTGCTCCTCGGAGAAGGTCAGACAAGCAACGTTGGCAGAGGGGTCAACCAGAGTGGTGCCGCCGTCCAGAGACAGGTCGCCGGCAGCCACGTCAACAGCGATGAAGTAAACATCGGGGTACTCGTCCTGCACAGTCAGGATGGTGGGTCCAAACAGGTAGCCGGGCATTACGATGGTGTTGGCACCTTCGCTGATAGCCTGGGAAACGGACAACACACGGGCGTCGGTGGAGTCCTCGGTGGGCTGATAGTAGGTGTACTCAATGTTGTTTTCCTTGCACCACTTCTCAACGCCCTGCCAGCAAGCCTGGTTGAAGGACTCGTCGTCGATGGTGCCCACGTCGGTGACCAGAGCAACCTTGGTGATCACGCCGGCCTCAGGAGCCTCGGTGGTCTCGCCGCCCTCGGTGGTCTCACCTGCGGGAGCCGTGGTAGAATCGGGAGCCTTGGTGGTCTCAGTGTTGTCTGCGGGTGCACAACCGGCGAACAGACCGACAACCATCAGAGCAGCCAGCAAAAATGCCAGAATCTTCTTCATTTGATTTTCCTCCATTTTTATGTAGTGGGTGCCATGGGCACCGACTTTATTTTCGCACATCTTTGGGCAAAAATCAACTACTTTTCTTGATTTTTGTAAAAATAACTATGAACTTTTTACATACCCATGTATTTTCCGGCAGAAAAACCATAAGGCAGCAGCTCTGCCAGGGTGCAGCTTTGGATTTTTTCGGGACCGTCCGCCATATAAATACGGAAGTCCTCCTTGCAGAACTCTGCCATCACCTGCCGGCATACTCCACAGGGGGGGAACATCCCGGTAAGAACTCCGTCCTTGCCGCCGCAGACGGCAATGGCGGTGAAGTCCCGGTGGCCGTCATACACCGCCTTGAAGAAGGCGGTGCGCTCAGCGCAGACCGTGGGGGAGTAGGCGGCGTTTTCCATGTTGCAGCCCTGATACACCGTGCCGTCGGCGCACAGCAGGGCGGCACCGACCTTATAGCCGGAGTAGGGCACATAGGCGTGGGTCATGGCCTCCTTGGCCAGCTCCATCAGTTTTTCAGGGGTCATTGGATTTTCCTCCTTATCAGAGAATCTCCTGGGCAAAGCTCTTGCCCGGGGTGGCATACTGCACATCCAGAAGCTCTGCTACCGTGGCGGCAATGTCGGAAAAGCTCTTCCGGGTGCCAAGATTTACCGGTTTCACCTGCTTGCCCAGCACCAGCAGGGGCACATACTCCCGGGTGTGGTCGGTGGTGGCTCCGTAGCCCGGGTCACAGCCGTGGTCGGCGGTAATCATCACAAGGTCCTCCTGCCCCAGCTTGGGAAGGAACTGGCCCAGCCAGGAGTCAAACTCCGTCAGGGCATTGGCGTAGCCGTCAATGTTCCGCCGGTGGCCGTACTGCATATCAAAGTCCACCAGATTCACGAAGCACAGTCCGTGGAAGTCCTGGGCGGCGAAATCATCAGTATGGGCCATGCCGTCGGCGTTGCTCTTGTTATACACGTGCTCCGTGGTGCCCCGTCCGGCGAAGATATCATAAATCTTGCCTACGCCGATGGAGTCCAGCCCCGCAGCCTTGATGGCATCCAGCAGGGTTTCTGCCGGGGGCTCCAGAGAGAAGTCGTGGCGGTTGGCGGTGCGCTGGAAGCTTCCGGGCTTGCCCACGAAGGGACGGGCGATGACCCGGCCCACGCCGTGCTTTCCCTGGAGAATTTTTCGGGCAATCCGGCAGTATTCGTACAGCTGCTCCGGGGGTACGATGTCCTCATGGGCGGCAATCTGGAACACGGAGTCGGCGGAGGTGTAGACAATCAGATCCCCGGTTGCCATATGCTCTGCACCGTACTTTTCAATGACCTCCGTGCCGGACCAGGGGGCGTTGGCCAGAACCCCTCTGCCGGTAGCCTCCCGGAAGGGAGCCAGAACCTCCTCAGGGAAACCGTTGGGGTAGGTGGGCAGGGGATTCTCCGAAATAAGACCGGCAATCTCCCAGTGGCCGATGGTGGTGTCCTTGCCCATGGAGGCTTCCGTCAGCCGGGCATAAGCGCCGGTGGGAGCGGCTTCCCCCGGTACAGCGGAAACGCCGTCAATGTTGCCAAGACCGGCTTTCAGCATATTGGGAATGGAGAGCCTGGGGGAGGTGGCGCAGGAGGCCAGGGTGTTTACCCCCACATCTCCAAAGGCGGGAGCATCGGGCATGGCGCCGATGCCGAAGGAGTCCAATACAATTAAAAATACACGCTTCATAAACATACTCCTTATCCAAAAAAGAAAGAGGCGCAATCCACGCCTCTTTCCCGGTTTCTTACTTGTTCTCCATGGCAACAGCCACATCCAGCGCCACCCGCATCATGGTGGTGAAGGCGGTCTGCCGTTCCTGGGAGGTGGTTTCCGTACCCTTGAGCACATGGTCAGAGATGGTGCAGATGCACAGGGCACGCTTGCCGTACCGGGCGGCGTTCATATACAGGGCGGCAGCCTCCATTTCCAGAGCCATGACGCCCATCTTTTTCAGGCCGTAGACACTGCCGAGACCCTCCGGCACACCCACATGGTCGCCGTAGAACACATCGGAGGAGTTCACGTTGCCCACGTGGTAGGTAGCGCCGATGTTCTCCGCTGCCTTTACCGCCTCGGAAAGAAGCTGGAAGTCGGCAATGGGGGCAAAGGTGCCGGGGAGGTGGAACTGGGAAGCCCAGTTGGAGTCGGTGCAGGCGCCCTGGGCCAGCACCAGGTCGTACAGGTCGATATTCTCCTGAATAGCGCCGGCAGAGCCCACCCGGATGATGTTCTCCACGCCGTAGCCGTTATACAGCTCATGGGAGTAGATGCCGATGGCCGGCATGCCCATGCCGGAGGCCATGACGGAGACCTTTACCCCCTTATAGGTGCCGGTGTGACCCTGAACGCCCCGGACATTGTTCACCAGCACCGGGTTTTCCAGGAAAGTCTCTGCGATGAACTTAGCCCGCAGGGGATCGCCGGGCATGAGAACGGTCTTGCCAAAGTCCCCGGGCTTGGCGCTGATATGGGGAGTGGGTGTATGCAGCATGGTAAATTCCTCCTGTTATTGAATAATCTGTTGGCCTCAATCGGCCATTGGAACGGGTATATACCGCTCCCTCCGGGAGGGAGCTGTCACCGCAGGTGACTGAGGGAGCAAGCGGGCGGTAATCTTCCCATTTGCTGATGGGATGGTACTTGCTTCCAGGTATCCTAATTCGGCATCAAAAACTTGAGAATCTTGGGGAGGTACCCTCCGGGATACGCCAATAGGCTGTACTCCCGCTGGCTCCCTCCGTCTTGGGGCTGCGCCCCAAGCCACCTCCCTCCCGGAGGGAGGTGTTGCCGGAAGCCCTCTGCATGGTAACGATACCGTGTGGTTTTGAGAAACTGTGAATAATCAATAGGAGCCGTCGTTGGGGGCGGTCTTGCCGGCCTCCAGGGCCTTGGCCAGCTTCACAATCCGGGAGGTGCCCAGACGGGAAGCCCCCAGCTGGATGAACTTTTCCGCATCCTCCAGGCTGGAAATGCCGCCGGCGGCCTTGATTTTCACATGGGGAGCCACGTGCTTGGCAAAGAGCTCCACATCGTGGAAGGTGGCTCCGGCCTTGGAGAAGCCGGTGGAGGTCTTGATGTACTCGGCACCGGAGTCGGAAACCACCTTGCACATGGCAATCTTCTCCTCGTCGGTGAGCAGGCAGGTTTCGATAATCACCTTCAGGAGCTTGCCCTTGCAGGCGGCCTTGACGGCGGAAATCTCCTCCCGGACGGCATCGTAATTGCCTTCCTTCACCCAGCCGATGTTGATGACCATGTCCACCTCGTCAGCGCCGTTGTCCACGGCGTCGGTGGCCATGAAGCACTTGGCGGCGGTGGTATCGTAGCCGTTGGGGAAGCCGATGACGGTGCAGATGGGAAGCTTGTCCCCCACATATTCCTTGGCCTGCTTCACATAGCAGGCGGGGATGCACACGGAAGCGACATGGTACTTCATGCCGTCGTCGCACACCTGGCGGATATCCTCCCAGGTGGCCGTCTGACCCAGAAGGGTGTGATCACATTTGGCAAGAATCTCAGACAATTCCATGACGTTCAATCTCCTTTGTTATTTATTCTTTATCGTGGGAGCCGTGGAGACGGATGACCCGATTCTCCCGGATTCCCCGGATATAGCACTTGTGACACATGGCGATGTAGGCATCATTGCCCCCCAGCACCACCTGGGCGCCCTGGGTGATGATGTGTCCGTCGGCGTCGATTCTGGCGTTTACCGTGGCCTTGGCGCCGCAGTCGCAGATGGTTTTGATCTCCTGGATGGTGTCTGCCACCTCCATGAGCCTGAGGCTGCCGGGGAACAGCTTGGTCTGAAAGTCTGTCCGCAGGCCGAAGCACATCACAGGAATGTTGTGCCGGTCCACAATCTCCCGCAGCTCATCAATCTGCTCCGGGGTGAGGAACTGGCACTCGTCCACAATAATCACGTCGCACTTTCCCAGCTGGGTGGCTTCAAACAGGGCCAGCACATTCTGCTGGGGGGTCAGAATCTCCCCCTCCGCCTGGAGCCCAATCCGGCTGCGAATCATCCGCTCCCCGTCCCGGGTGTCGGCGCTGGGCTTGATGAGCCACACCTGCAAATCATTTTCCTCGTAATTGTATTTGGTAATCAGGGCCTGGGCGGTCTTGCTGGAGCCCATTGCCCCGTATTTAAAGTACAATTTTGCCATGGGATTTCTCCGTTTCTCTGTTTCATAAGTGGGTTGCGTGGCTATTATACCAAATTCCATAGGATTATGCAAGAAAAATTCCGTCGAAATCCACAGACTGCCCTTTGGGGTCTCTGTCATAAAGAGCCTGCCGGGTGCATAGGCTGTTTTGAACAGGAGGGATGTGCATGAATCAGGAGCCGGTGCAGCTGCCTCACAAGCTGACCCTGAACGAGCGCAGCAGCCTTACCCTCACCGGGGTCAGCCAGGTGGTGCGGTTTGAAGAGACCTGTGTGGTGCTGGAAACCCAGCTGGGAACCCTGGTGATTCATGGCAAGGATCTGGAGCTGAAAACTTTGTCCATTGAAGGGGGACAGGTGGCGGTGAAGGGACACATCTGCGCCATGATTTATCAGGAGCCCCGGCAAAGAGGCGGCGTGCTGCGCCGTCTGGTGAAATGATTTCCCCGGCCCTGGCCTGGGGGCAGTTTCTCACCGCCTGCCTGCTGGGGGCGGGACTGGGGCTGGTGTATGACTTCCTCCGGCCCCTGCGCCCCCGGTTTACGGCCCTTTCCGACCTGCTTTTCCTGGGGGTCCTGGGATATACCCTTGTGTACCTGTTTTTTGGAGTGTGTCGGGGGGACATCCGGGGCGGGTATGCTCTGGGACTGGCTGCCGGAGGCTTTTGCTGGGAATGGACCCTGGGGCGGATCTTTTCCCCGGTTTTTGCCGGATTCTGGAAGGCACTGGGGCACCTTTTCCGGGCTTTGGCGGCACCTTGGAAAAAATTTTTTCAAAAAAATCCGAAAAAAACAAAAATTTTTCTTTGCAAGCTGGGAAAAATGGGTTACAATAAGGAGGAATGATTGCCGGAAAGACCGGCATGGAACCGGAGGGACCCTGCATGAAAAATATCCGCCTGGTATACCGCCCCGCCGCACCTCTTCTCAAGTGCGCCGTGCTGGTATCCATTCTGCTGTCCGGCATCGCCATGGGCGTCATCGCCATGCGCTGCAACAGCGTCCAGGCCAATACCCAGAGCCTGCGGAATCAGGCCATCGCCCTGGAAGGGGAGAATGAGCGCCTGACCCAGGACATCCAGCAGTTGGGCACCCCCCAGAGCATCCGTCAGCTGGCCGCCGAGCTTTTGGGGCTGGTAGACCCGGATTCCGTCTTTTTCAATCCGGTGGAGCCCACCGACCCATCATAAATTTGGAGGAAACTAAGCAAACATGGAGTTAACCGTAGGAGCCGTATTAGAAGGTAAAGTCAAGTCCATCACCAACTTTGGCGCATTCATTCAGCTGCCCGAGAACAAGACCGGCATGGTACATATCTCGGAGGTGTCCAATACCTATGTCAGCGACATCCGGCAGCACCTGACCGAAGGACAGGATGTGAAGGTCATGGTCATCAACCTGGATTCCGGGAAGATCAATCTGTCCATCAAGCGGCTGGAGCCCAAGCCTCAGCGGGGCCCCGGCAGAGGCAATTCCTTCCCCCGGAAAGAAGGCGGCAGCCCCCAGCGTTCTGCCCCCACCCCTCCTCCGGCTCCCAAAACCGCCGACCAGCTTTTTGAGGAAAAGCTCAAGGCCTTTATGACCGAATCCGACAGCAAAATCTCTTCCCTCCGGCAGTACTCCGACCACCGGACCAGAAGCCGCAGAAGATAACATTCCCGGCTGCCGCCTGTTTTCCGGGCGGCAGCTTTTTTACAAGGAGATTTTATATGGCAACTGTTGTAATCACCGGCGGCTCCCGGGGTATTGGAGCGGCGGCGGTGCGGCGCTTCGCCGCCCGGGGAGACCGGGTGTTTTTCTTCTACGAAAAGGCCCACGACCGGGCAAAAGCCCTGGAAGCGGAAACCGGTGCTATCCCCATTTGCTGCGATATAGCCCGGGAGGAAGCCGTCCGGGAGGCTTTTTTGCAGATTCCCCAGGTGGACATCCTCATTTGCTGCGCCGGCATCAGCCAGGTGGGGCTTTTCCAGGATGTGACCCCGGAAGCCTGGGACCGGATGTTCAATGTGAACGTGAAGGGCATCTACCACACGGTGCGCCAGGCAATTCCCTACTTTTTGAAGCAGCAGAAGGGGTGTATTCTTACGGTTTCCTCCATGTGGGGACAGGTGGGAGCTTCCTGCGAGGCGGTGTACGCTGCCACCAAGGGGGCGGTGATTGCCCTGACCAAGTCCCTGGCCAAGGAGCTGGGACCCAGCGGCATCCGGTGCAACTGCGTTGCCCCGGGGGTGATTCTCACGGATATGTGCGCAGGATTCAACCAGGAAACCCTGGACGCCCTGGCAGAGGAAACCCCTCTGGGGCGCAACGGCACAGCGGAGGATGTGGCGGGGGCTCTTATGTACCTGGCAGACGCTCCCTTTGTCACCGGAGAAGTGCTGTCCGTCAACGGCGGATTTGTCATATAATATGAGGAGGAAATACCAATGAAAATTGCAATGGCTTGTGACCACGGAGCTGTGGAACTGAAAAATAAGCTGAAAGCCCACCTTCAGGAGAAGGGCATGGAAGTGGTGGACTTCGGCACCCACACCACCGACAGCTGCGACTATCCCGATTATATTGCCCCTGCTGCCCAGGCGGTGGCTTCCGGCGAATGTGAACGGGGCATCGTCCTTTGCACCACCGGCATCGGCGTGTCCATCGTCGCCAACAAAATCAAGGGCATCCGCTGCGCCCTCCTGTCCGACACTGTGACTGCCCGCCTAACCCGGGAGCACAACGACACCAACATGATGGCCCTGGGCGCAGGGGTCACCGGCCCCATGCTGGCCCAGGAAATTGTGGATATCTGGCTGGCAACGGAGTTCTCCCACGCCGAACGCCACCAGCGCCGCATCGACAAGGTGATGGCTCTGGAAAACCTGTAAGGCAAAATAAAAAAGCTGCGGCGTTTGCCGCAGCTTTTTATTTGTTATTTTGCGTATTCCACAGCCTTGGTTTCCCGGATGACGTTGACCTTGATCTGTCCCGGGTATTCCAGTTCTGCTTCGATCTTCTTGGCAATGTCCCGGGCCAGGATGATCATGTTGTCCTCGGTCACCTGCTCCGGCTTTACCATAATCCGCACTTCCCGACCAGCCTGGATGGCGTAAGCCTTATCCACACCGGGGTAGGAGCCGGTGAGCTCCTCCAGCTTTTGCAGCCGGCGGATGTAGTTTTCCACATTCTCCCGACGGGCACCGGGACGGGCGGCAGACACAGCGTCCGCAGCCTGCACCAGAACGGCAATCACCGTCTTGGGCTCCACGTCGCCGTGGTGGGCTTCGATGGCGTTGATGACCACCGGGTTCTCCTTGAACTTCCGGGCCAGGTCAGCACCCAACTGCACATGGCTGCCCTCCACCTCGTGGTCAATGGACTTGCCCAGGTCGTGAAGCAGTCCTGCCCGCTTGGCAAGAGCCACGTCCACACCCAGCTCCGCCGCCATCAGGCCGGCGATGTGGGAAACCTCGATGGAGTGGTTCAGCACATTCTGACCGTAGGAAGTACGGTACTTCTGACGGCCCAGAATCTTCACCAGCTCCGGGTTCAGGTTATGCACATTGGTCTCGTAGCAAGCCCGCTCGCCTTCCTCCCGGATGGTGCGGTCCACTTCCTTCCGGGCCTTTTCCACCATGTCCTCGATGCGGGTGGGGTGGATTCTGCCGTCTACAATCAGCTTTTCCAGGGCCAGACGGGCAACCTCCCGGCGCACCGGGTCAAAGCTGGAGACGGTAATGGCCTCGGGGGTATCATCGATAATCAGGTCCACACCGGTAATAGTTTCCAGGGTGCGGATGTTCCGGCCTTCCCGGCCGATGATTCTGCCCTTCATCTCATCGTTGGGCAGGGGCACCACGGACACGGTGGCTTCTGCCACGTGGTCAGCGGCGCAGCGCTGGATGGCGGTGGAGAGAATCTCCCGTGCCTTGTTGTCCGCCTCGTCCTTCAGTTGCTGCTCGATCTCCTTGATCTTCATGGCAGTTTCGTGACGAACCTCGGACTCCACGCTGTCAAGCAAAAACTGCTTGGCTTGCTCCTGGGTCAGGCCCGAAATCTCCTCCAGCTTTTCCAGGTGCTGGGCTTTGATTTTCTCCACCTGTTCCCGGGTCTCGGCCACCTCTGCCAGGCGGTTGGACAGCTCTGTCTCTTTCCGCTCGAAGGCATCGGCCTTCTTGTCCAGGGATTCTTCTTTCTGCTGCAGGCGGCGCTCCTGCTTGCTCAGCTCGGAACGACGCTCTTTGACTTCCTTTTCGTGCTCCGTACGGAATCTATGAATTTCGTCCTTGGCTTCCAGCAGCATTTCCTTTTTCCGGCTCTCACCGCTGCGGATGGCTTCGTTGATAATCCGGGTGGCCTCCTGCTCCGCAGAGCCAATCTCCCGCTCACCTACCCGTTTCCGGTAGTAAGTTCCTCCGAAAAAGCACAAAATGCCTACCAAAAGAACGCCAATGACGGCGAATACAATTTCCAACGGTCCCATAATTTCTGCACACCTCCTTTTTGTAATCGGTATCCCGAGGTGGGCAACAGGGCCACATGATGTTGAATTGGCAAATGAACCGCCAAAAGGCGGGATAGATTCAGCACAAATGAACGCCATGGGGCGCAAATACCCTACCCGACATCCGGGCAAAAGATGAAACGCCGGGGCAACTTCCACATCGGCGCACACAATACCAAATACATTTTACCCGTCTGTTAACAGAAAGTCAAGTACATTTGCACAAAAATCAAAGGAGCCTCCGGGAACTTTCCGGCTATCTGGCAAACCCCCGGCCACGCATTTTCGTTGACAACACAAAAACCCCATGATAGAATACAAAATATATCATCTGCGGGTGTGGTGGAATTGGTAGACTCGGTGGATTTAGGTTCCTCTGGCATAGCCGTGCAGGTTCGAGTCCTGTCACCCGCACCAAAAATAATGGCTGCCCTCTGGGTAGCCATTATTTTTGGTCTGTGCTTCAGACAGGACTCGAACCCATCAAATGCCCGGGTCCGGTGGACCCGGGCTGCTCCCCGGCTGGACGGGGAGCACTCCCTGATTCTATCGAGTCCTGTCACCCAAAAAAGGACAAGTCGTTGCGACTTGTCCTTTTTTCAGTGAAATCCACCCTGCGGGTGGGTGAAATACTGCTTCCTTATGCCCCGAAAAAGGTGGTTTTCAGGCAGGTTTCGTAGGTTTCGCCGGGCTGTAAGACGGCGGCGGCGGGTTTTTCTTCCCATAGGTTGCCGCCCTCTGCGGGGCTGGGGGTGGACTGCCAGGGTTCGATGCACACGAACTGGGGCTCTCCCGGGGCGCTCCAGATGAGCACATAGGGGTAACCGGAGATGTCACAGGTCACGCTTCTGCCTGTATCCTTCTCCACCAGGGACAGCTCTTTGGAGTGAAGACCCACCATCATGTGGCTGTCGTTGGCAAACAGCGCCCGGTTTACAGGGATGGTTGTGATGTTCTTTCCCAGATAATAGGTGTGGTCGGAGAGAAGCCCCTCGCTGTTTGTGGCAATGCACACCGGGGACTCGGCCTGGGAAAAGCGCAGCTCGTAGTCTGTGTGTCCCTCAGTCATGGGAATCCGGAAGGCGGGGTGATAGCCGATGCCGAAGGCCATGGCCTCCGGGTCGTGATTCTCCACCCGGAGGGTGTGGTGGAGGGTTCTGCCCTCCAGGGTAAATTCCGACACCAGCCGGAACCGGTAGGGCCACCGGGCCAGGGTGGTTTCGTTTTCCCGCAGCTCCATTACGATTTTATCCTCCGTATGGGAAACCAGGGTGTGGGTCAGCTCCCGGGCAAAGCCGTGGCTTTTGGCGGGAAATTCCCGGCCCTTGGCGATGAAGCTGCCTCCCGGCACCTTGCCGGTGTGGGGGAACAGGATGGGGGCGTGGTACTTCCACACCGCCGGGTCACCCTGCCACATATATTCGGTGCCGTCGCCAATCTCCCGGACGCTCCACACCTGAGCGCCCTGGTCGGAGACCGTCACCTGCAAAATGCCGTTGGAAATGGTGTATTCCATAATGTCCTCCTTAGAGTAAAGTAATCAAAAAGTAGATAAGTACCACAATGCCCAGGATAATCCGGTAGATGCCGAACACCCGGAAGCTGTGATTGCGCACATAGTCCATGAGAGCCTTGATGACCAGGAAGCTTACCAGGAAGCTGACCAGGCAGCCCACCAGCAGTACGCCGATTTCCAGACCGGTGACCGATACCCCGGAGGCCAGGAACTTTACCAGCTTCAGGCCGCTGGCGCCCACCATGGTGGGGATGGCCAGGAAGAAGGAGAATTCCGCGCCGGCGCTGCGGCCCACCCCCAGCAAAATGGCGCCCAGGATGGTGGAGCCGGACCGGGAGGTGCCGGGAATCAGGCTCAGGCACTGAAAAGCGCCGATGAGCAGAGCCGTCTTATAGTCGATGGCATGGACGCTTTTGATTCTGGGGGCAATCCGTCCGTTCCCATCCTCCAGATACAGGAAAGCCACGCCGTAGACAATCAGGGCGATGGCCACCACCACGTAATTGTAAAGGTGGGCATCCATCCAGTCATCCAGCAGCAGCCCCAGCACGGCGGAGGGGAGAACTGCCGCAATCACCTTGAACCACAGCTGCCAGGTCTGGTTCCGGGCTTTGGGACTCTTTTTGGGGGAGAAGGGGTTGAGTTTGTGGAAAAACAGCAGCACCACCGCCAAAATGGCACCCAGCTGAATCACCACCTGGAACATCTCGTAAAATTCTTCGCTTACCTTTAGCTTTACCAGCTGGTCCAGAAGAATCATATGTCCCGTGGAGGAGATGGGAAGCCACTCCGTAATGCCCTCCACAATGCCAAAGAGCACCGCCTTCAAAAGCTCTAAAATCACATCCATAGAAAACCTCCTTGCTTTGCCGGGGACAGCCTCCCCTTAAATGGTATTGTTATCATACTCTTTGTATCCCACTTTTGCAAGCACAACTTGCTCCGTAACAAATTGGGGCAAAAGTCTTTACAAATTGTTAACCCTACAAGGGCTTTTTGCAGTATAATAGGATTATCGCAAATTGTGCCCCTTTTCGGGGCGGGAAATACAGGGAGGTAATCCACATGGCTGTATCTGTTTTGGTTGTAGAGGATGAAAAGAATATTCAGGAGCTTTTGCAGCTGTACCTGGAGAAGGAGGGCTACGCTGTGACCGTGGCTTCCGACGGTGGGCAGGGGCTTGCCAAGTTCCACGCCATTCACCCGGATCTGGTGCTTCTGGATGTGATGATGCCGGTGATGGACGGCTGGAGCGTGTGCAAGGCCATCCGTGCCGAGTCCCAGACCCCGGTGATTATGCTCACCGCCAAGGGCGAGACCGACGACAAGGTGGCAGGCCTGAAAGCCGGCGCCGACGACTATATCACCAAGCCCTTTGAAATGCAGGAGGTGCTGGCCCGGATTGAGGCGGTGCTCCGCCGTTCTGACCGGGGCGGAAACGAGACCGCACCCCGGCGGCTCACCTTCGACAAGCTCACCATCGACATGGATGCCTTTGAGCTGACGGTAAACGGCAAGAAGGTGGATACGCCCCCCAAGGAGATGGAGCTTCTGTTCTACCTGGCCTCCTCTCCCAACCGGGTCTACACCCGGAACCAGCTGCTGGACGAGGTCTGGGGCTTTGACTACTTCGGCGACTCCCGGACGGTGGACGTCCACGTGAAGCGGCTGCGGGAGAAGCTGGAGGGGGTTTCCGACCAGTGGTGCCTGAAAACCGTCTGGGGCGTAGGCTACAAGTTTGAAGTCCAATGAAAACCACATTCAGCCGAGCCTTTTACCCGGCAGCCATTGTGCTGCTGCTGGCCCTTTTGCTGGTGGGCATTGCCCTGCAGGTGCTGGTAGGGGGCTATATGAAGAAGCAGACCTATGCAGACCTGAAATCAGACGCGGACACCATCGCCAATCTGGCCTCTGCCTACGCCACCTCTCAGGAGATGGACAGCGCGGATTTCCTTCTGAACCTGTCGGTGGCGGCTTCCGTGTCCGATGCGGATGCGGTTATCTGCGACAGCCAGGGGCGGCTGCTTCTTTGCTCCGATGCACCTCTGGGGTGCAGTCATCAGGGTATGGTCATCAGCCAGGACTATTTGCAGCGGGTGCTCTCCAGCAAATATGAAATCAGCTCCGGAAACATTGAGGGGCTGTATCAGGAGCCCCGGTATGTGGTCAGCGTTCCCATCTATACCGGCTCCGGGGACACCCTGGGCATTGTGATGGTGTCCTCCCCTATGTCCGCCAACATGGACTTCTTGCAGCAGATTACGGAAATCTATCTGGTGGTTTCCCTGCTGGTGGTGCTGGTGTCGGGGCTGATTATGTCCTACCTTGCCCGGAAGCAGAGTAACCCCTTGCGGGAGATGGCCAAGGCCGCCAACGACTTTGGCCACGGAGACCTGGCGGCCCGGGTGTCGGTGGACGGACGGTGTCCCATGGAGATTCAGGAGCTGGCCCTGGCTTTCAACAACATGGCCGCTTCCTTGCAGAAAAGCGAGTACCGGCGGCAGGAATTTGTCACCAATGTGTCCCATGAGCTGAAAACCCCCATGACCACCATTGGCGGCTATATCGACGGTATGCTGGACGGCACCATTCCTCCTGAGCGGCAGCGCCATTATATGCAGCTGGTTTCCGACGAAACCAAGCGGCTCAGCCGCCTGGTGCGGAGTATGCTGGACATCTCCCGGCTTCAGGACCAGGGAGGCTATTCCGACGACAAGCTCATCCGCTTCGACATCTGCGAGTGTGCCGGGCGGGTGCTGATCACCTTTGAGCAGAAAATCAACGCCAAGGACATTCAGGTGGAGGTGGATATGCCGGAGCATCCGGTGTATACCCGGGCCTGTCCCGACGCCATTACCCAGGTGATTTACAACCTGGTGGACAATGGGGTGAAGTTCTGTCCGGAAAAGGGCACCTTGTCCCTGCGAATCCGGGAGGACGGCTCCAAGGTCTATGTGTCTGTGGCCAATGACGGCCCCACCATTCCGGCGGAGGAGCTGCCTCTGGTGTTCGAACGCTTCCACAAGCTGGATAAGTCCCGCTCCGAAAACCGGGACGGCTGGGGACTGGGTCTTTACATCGTCAAGACCATCATCCTCTACCACAAGGAGAATATCTCCGTATCCAGCAAGGACAACGTGACCACCTTTACCTTTACCCTGCCTCTGGTGAATTGAGGCAATCGCATTTTTCTCAGTGAGGTTTTTTTATGCAGGACAATCCCGAAAAAACCGAATACGACAGCTTTTATCAAACCGGCCCCACCCAGCCGGAGAAGAGCAATGCCGGCCCCATGTCCCTGGTGCTGATGCTGGCGATTCTTCTGGGAGGACTGATGATTGTGATGGAGATGATGGACTTCTCCATCCTGCCGGAGGCCAAGGTTTCCCAGCCCGAGGATACCGCCTCATTGCAATTTTCTCTTAGTGCCAATGAGCCGGAGGTGGCGGCCCGTCAGGAAAACGACACGGTTGCCATGTATACCATACCCAAGGCAGAGCCCAATGACTCCCAGAGCATCTCCCTGAAAGAGGTTTACGCCGAGAACATTGACAGCGTGGTGAGCGTCACCAGCCGGTGTATCTCCGGCACCACCTCCGGCATGGGGGTCGTGCTGACCAAGAACGGCTATGTGGTTACCAATGCCCACGTGGTCACCGATTCCCTGGGCATCACCGTGGCCCTGACGGACGGAAGAAGCTTTCCTGCCACGGTGGTGGGCAGCGATTATCTGACGGATCTGGCGGTGCTCTACATCCCCACCAAGGATTTGACCCCTGCCAAGCTGGGAGATTCCTCTGCCTTGCAGGAGGGGGAGGCGGTAGCCGGCATGGGAAGCTCTCTGGAGCTTTCCGGAACGGTGGGGGGCACAGTATCCGCTGTCAATCAGAAGATTACCTTTGACGGACGCACCATGGTGATGATCGAGACGGATCTGGTGCTCCCGGAGGGCAGCGCCGGCAGCCCCCTGCTGAACAGCAGCGGTCAGGTGGTGGGCATCAATGCCCTGCAAACCGATACCAACAGCACGGACGCAGACCCCGGCTGCTTTGCCATCCCCAGTGTCACCATCAAGGAAGTGACCCAGGAGCTGATCCAGCAGGGCTATGTGTCCGGCAGACCCTCCCTGGGCTTCTCCACCCACACCCTTTCCACCCTGGAGCAGCAGTTTTTCCGGCTGCCCAAGGGGGTCTATATCACCCGGGTGGACTCGGATTCCCCTGCCTACCAGGTGGGCATCCGTCCGGGAGATACCCTGCTGCAGGTAAACGGCCAGGCCATTACCACCACCCAGGAGCTGATGAGCCTGGTGTATACCCTCTCCCCCGGGGACCGGGCGGAGGTGGTATTCTACCGCAGCGGCTGGCGGTACACCGCCAACATTCTGGTCATCGAAAACCAGGGAAGTTAGGGAAACTCTGAATAAATCGTCTGCGGCTGGATAGCGGATCTTTTTCCCCATCCATGCAGAATGAAAAACGGGAAATACATACAGTATTCCGCCGTTTTCCATTCTTTTGTCTGACGAAAAATCTCTCGCTACCAGCTCTTGCCTCTTTATTCAGAGTTTCCTTAGAAAGCCATGCTCCCCTATAGGGCGGAGCTTTTGAGAAAAGAGGTAACTGAATTTTGGAAGCTGTTTTTCGTCAAACCCATACCCTGACGGACATTCACGTGGACTGCTTCGGCAGGCTGAAAGCCTCCGTGCTTTTGTATCTGGCCCAGGAGGCGGCGGGGGGACACTGCATTGCCCTCCACACCGACTGGCAGACCCTGAAAGAGCAGAATATGTTCTGGGCCATTATCCGCCACCGGGTGCAGATTACCCGGATGCCCATGAAGGGGGAGACCATCACCGTGGAGACCTGGCCTCTGCCCACCACCCGCTCCGCCTTTCCCCGGTCCACCGTGGCCTATGATGAAAAGGGGCAGGAGGTGTTCCGCACCATCGGCCTTTGGGTGCTGATGGATACCCGCTCCCGGAAGATGATTCTCCCGGCCAAAAGCGGCGTGATGGTTCCCGGCACCATCCGGGGCGGCGAGCTGGCAGTCCCCGGCTCCCTGGTGCCCCATGGCGGGGAAGGCCGGGCAGAGCGTACCGTGGGCTACACGGACCTGGACATCAACGGCCACATGAACAACACCCGGTACATGGATTGGGTGGACGATCTCATTCCCAGCGCCTTCCACCGGGACCACCCCCTGAAGGAATTTACGGTGTGCTACCTGAACGAGGCCAAGGAGGGGCAGAAGCTGACCCTGAACTGGAACCTGGGAGAAGGCCCGGTGTTTCAGCTGGATGCCCACCGGGATAACCCCGGCGGCGGCCAGGAGCGGGTATTCTCCGCCCAGCTGATTTTTTGAAAATCCTCAAAATATCGCCCCCCTGCTGTACCGCATACAGTCAGGGGGGCAATTTTTTATTCGATGACAAACTCCAGTCTCCCCGCCGCTCCGCAGGCTAAGGCGTACCGGG
Organism: Candidatus Faecousia excrementigallinarum; assembly: GCA_018713285.1. GTDB lineage: Bacteria > Bacillota > Clostridia > Oscillospirales > Oscillospiraceae > Faecousia > Faecousia excrementigallinarum. The sequence goes on along the minus strand of DVFK01000118.1, from coordinate 24,123 downwards.
GAAATACCACCACGACCTGTCCGTCTCCGTTGATATAGAAGTCCGTATTCTCGGAAATCAGGTCCTCCACATCCACATCTTCCCACAGCGCCCACTGCTCATCCTCATCCCAGCTGGCCAGCTCTTTTTCCACGCTCTTGGCGACTATCTGCCGGTAGTCGTTGCCAAACCAGTCCTTGAGGGACAGAATCCTGCCGCTCTGCAGGTCGATGTTGTAGTAATACCACTGTTCATAGGCCCGGAAGAAGGATTCACACTTCCAGATGACAAAGGAAGCGTACTTCTGGTTGATGCATTTTACCTCATAGTCCACCGTAATGCCCATGGGGTGAAAATCCTCCGGGTTGCCGCCGGTGGCCACGAAAGCCTCGTAATAATCCTGGGCAATGGTCTCGCTTTCCTGAACGCAATCGTGGATTTTCTTCTGAATTTCCAGGTTTACCCGCTGTTCCAGCTGGGTTTTCCCCCAGTTTTCAACCTGGGGAATCCGCACATCCACATATTTGAGTTCGTCGGTATAATGGTACTCCCGGAAGGAGACAACCCGGCACAGCTCTCCCAAAAAGGGAATTTGGGACATGGCCCGGGCTACGGTGGGGGAGATGTTCAGCAGGAGCACCAGGCATACGGTAAGGGCAGCCAGGGCACAGCCCCCTCTTTTCAGGTGGCTTCTTGTTTTTTCCCGTTTTCTCCGCTGGCTTCTCCCCTCCCAGATGGAGCCGCTGACTACCATATCCAGCTCCTGAGGAATTTCCGTTTGGTCATATTGGGACTTGTCTATCATATATCCACATCCTCCATATCCAGCTTCAGCAGCTGCAATGCCTTGTATACCCGAGCCTTTACGGTGCTTTCTTTCAGGGCGGTAATCCGGGAGATCTCCTCAAAGGATCTGTCCTCGAAAAAACGCAGAAGAATCACGGTTTTCAGCTTGGGGGGCAGCCGGTCGATGGCATCGTACAGCGACACCCGCCCAGTCCAGTCCTCCTCCCGGGAGGAGGGCTTCACTTCCTCCAGGTTCAGGGTATTTTTCCGTCTGCGGACAAAAGAAAGGCTTTGATTGATTAAAATTCGGCAAAACCAGGTTTCCAGGTACATGGGATTGTTCACCTGATGCACCTTTTGCAATGCCTTGACAATAGCATCGTGGACAATGTCCAGGGCATCCTCCCGGTTTTTTACATAGGCGTAGGCCATACGGTAATATTTTTCCTGATTGGCTTTCAGGAGCCGGGTCAATTCCTGTTCCGTAGGCCTCACCTCTTTTCATCCTATTTGGTATACCGGGCAACAATCTCCCCGCAGGCGCTGCCGGGGCTGACGCACACAATCACGAAATTGCCCCACTGCTTTACCACGGCATTTTGAAGCTTGGGCACCTCCTGGGGAAGGTAGGTGCGGTAGTCTGCAATCTGGGATTCCAGCCGGTCTTTGGCCTTTTGGAGCCCCTGGGCGGCAGCATCCTCCGAGGGGAAGGCGAACAGGGCCAGTTCCTCCGCCGTAGCGCCGCTGCCCACATACACCAGCGCCTGGGTGTAGTCGCTTACATTATACAGCTTTTGTACCATGCTGTCATCTATTTTCCACAGTTCATCGGAAAATTCCCCATTTTTCAGCAAATCCTCCGCCAGGGCCTGGATATCCAGAGAGCCGCCGGTAGCGCCGCAGCCTGCAAGACCAAAAAGCAGGGCAAGAGCCAAAAGAAAGGGAAGCATTCTTTTTTTCATGGGTTTTACGCTCCTTTCTCCGGCTGTACCGTGTGGGTTTTCAGGTAATCCAGCCATTTATCGCAATAGGGCTTTTTCAGGTGGATGCCGTCAATGGCAGCCTCTTCCGGCAGACAGCCGCTTGCATCTGCCACCGCCGCACCGGTGTCAATGTAGTATGCCCCCATTTCTTTCGCCAATTTGGCAAGAAGCTCGTTATACCGCTGAATTTTGTCATTTTTCACGTAGCTGTGGGTCCGGGAAGTCTCGGCGGTCACAGGCATAATCTCCTGGATGTAAATGATGGCCTGGGGGTTGATGGACTGGATTTCTTCAATGAGTGCCTTGTATTTGTCAATGAAAATGCTCTCATAGGCCCAGCCGGTTTCGTTGATGCCCAGCATGATATACACTTTCTTGAATTCCGTCCGGCGCAGGGCCTCCACCACGGAGAGCTTCTGCCCGTCCATCTGAATTACCGGGCTGGTGAACACCGTGTCCACCATCAGCCCCTGATTGGCGTACACCGTGGTGTTGGAAAGGCCGGTGTAGAGAATCAGACCTTCGGTTCTGGAATCTCCAATGAAAACCGCATCGTCAAAATAGGAATTGTCCACCGCTTCCGACTGGGGGACAGGCTCTCCATAGTCATAGCCTCCGCCTGTGGGTGCCTGTGTGGTGGGCTGGGTGGTGTCCCCGGTGGCTTCCGTGGGTGGGGAAGTGGGCTGGGTATTCTGTGTGCTTTCCGGCTGGTGGGGGGCTGCCTGGGTCAGCTGGACACAGACCGCTGCGGTAATCGTCCCAATCAGCAGCAGTCCCAGCAGGGGCAGCATAAAGTTTTTCTTCGGTTTTCTTCTTCTACGGTGGTGCATACAATCCGCCTCATTTCTTTTGTTCTGCCTGTTAGACGCTTGGCGGACGAAAAAAGTCAAAGGCTGGCGAACATAATATTGTAAATTTTATGTTAACACAGAAAGCCCTGTTTTCTCTTGTTACCGGTTTTACTGCCGGAAGTCCCCAAAAAGCTGGAGAAGGCCATGTTCCGGAAACTTTTTTCCGCCGGGGACGGTTTTGGAATTGACATTCTCGATATTCGAGTATATAATCATGGTAGAGATACTCGATAATCGAGAATGGAGGAATGGCTATGGCAAGGGAACGCTTCCGCACCCTGACGGAGCAGATGTTTTACACCCTCCTGTGCCTCCGGGAGGAGCGGTGGGGGATGGACATTCTGGACCGGGTGCCGGAGATGACCGGCGGACGGGTGCAAATCGGCTCCGGTACCCTGTATACCCTGCTGGAGCAGTTTCTGGCGGAGGGAATCATTACAGAAACCCAGGTTCAGGGCCGCCGCCGCAGCTATCTGATTACAGAAAAGGGAAAGGCCATGCTGGAGGCGGAGGTCCGTCGGCTGGAGGCCCAGCTCCAGGACTACCGTCTGTATTTCGGAAAGGAGGATATGGAATGCTGAACTTTCGGGTAAGTCTTCGGTTGTTTTCCTTCGGGAATCGGAAGGGCATCTGCCGCTATCTGGAAAAAATGGCGGCAAAGGGCTGGATGCCGGAGAGCCTTACGGGGGACGGCCTGTGGCTGTTCCGGCGGATTCCCCCCACGGCTCTGAAATATGCCGTGTTCTATGCCCGTCCTGCCAAGGAGAAGGATGGCGAAGCCATGGCAAAACAGGCGGAGTTTTACGAACTGTGCGCCCACGACGGTTGGGAGCTGGTCTGCAACAACTCGGAAATCCAGATTTTCTGCAACCGGCGGCCGGATGCTGTCCCTCTGAATACGGACCCCGTGGCAGAACTGGACCGGTTCCACACCGCCTTCCTGCGGGGGTTTGCGCCCTCGTGGATTTTGGACATCTGTCTGTTTGGCCTGTTGATCCGGCGGGAAATCCGATCCTACGACTGGAATCTCCATTTTCAGGAGAGGCTGGCGGCCCTGGGAATCTACCCGGAGGAGGCTGCAGTTCCCTGGGGATTGGCACAGGCCATACCTTGGGCGCTGCTCATTGCCGCCCTGCTGGTAGACATCGCAGAATACTTCTGGTGGTACCGCGGGGCAAAGAAGGCCGCCCGGGAGGGGGTTTTCTTCCGACGTCCCGGACCCAGCTGGATTGCCCTGGCTTTGTGGCTGGCATCTTTCGTTTTCCTTTTCTTGTAAGAATCAGGCTTTGTACCGGAAAGGAGGAAACCCCATGTTGAACAAAAAAGTGAGATTGGAACTCCACGTTTTTCTCGACCGGGATGGACTCTGCCGACATCTGGAGAAAATGGCCCAAAAGGGCTGGCTGGTGGAAAAAATAGGGAGTCTCATGTGGACTTATCGGCGGATTTCTCCCCAGAAGCTGAAGTTTGCCCTGTATTACAGCCCTACCGCCGATGAGGAGAACGCCGAAGCCCTGGAGAAGCAGAATGCCTTTTATGAAATGTGCCGCCATGACGGGTGGGAGTTTGCCTGCGCCGATTGGGGTATGCAGATCTTTTACAACCAGCGGCCCGACCCTGTGCCCCTGGAGACAGAGCCGGCTTTGGAGGTTGACCGGATTCACACCACTGCCATGTGCTGGCTGGTACCCTACTGGCTGATTACAATTCCGTTCTTTGTTCTGGGAATTTATCAACAGTTGAAGCGGTACCGTAACCTCCTTGCCATGGCGGCTGTCCAGGGGGTGGAGATTCCGGGGATGGATCCCATGTGGGTGGCAGACAGGGTTGTCCTGGGCCTCATGTATCTGAGCAGCATTGTTGCGTATTTTCGCTGGTACTTCCGGGCGAAAAAGGCCGCCAGGGAGGGTGTTTTTCTCAATCCTTCCGGAACCTTCCGGCCTGTCCTGGTGGTGTGCCTTGCGGCGCTGGTGTGGAGTTTGCTGCGTCTGTGACAACCGGGAATTTTTGTTTGCATCGCCGGGGTTTTTCTGGTACAATGGCTCCAAGTAAGAAAGAAGCTGGTGAAGCTATGCACAGCAAGAAAGACTATATCGGGGTGTTTGATTCCGGGCTGGGAGGCATCAGCGTTCTGCGGGAGCTGGTGAAGGCTATGCCCCAGGAGCGGTTTTTGTACTTCGGAGACTCTGCCAACGCCCCCTACGGGCAAAAGCCGGTGGAAACCGTGCGGCAGTTGACCCTGGATGCAGCGGAGCACCTCTTTTCCCGGGGGGTGAAGGCCCTGGTGGTGGCCTGCAATACCGCCACCGCCGCCGCCATTGACATTCTCCGGGAGCAGCACCCGGAGGAGATCATCATTGGCATCGAGCCGGCCCTCAAGGTGGCGGCAGACCGATTCCCCACCGGGCAGGTGGGGGTCATGGCTACGGAAGTGACCCTCCACGAGGAGAAATTCCTTCACTTGGCGGAGCATTACCCGGCTCTGGGCCTGCATTCCATCTCCGCTCCCGGCCTTGTGGAGCTGGTGGAGGCGGGGAAGGGAGAAAGCGACGAGTGTGAGACCCTTCTCCGGGGGATTCTGGCGCCTTATGTGGGGAAGCTGGATGCCCTGGTGCTGGGCTGCACCCACTATCCCTTTGCCCGGGGGGTCATCTCCCGGATTTTAGGGGAGAGAACCCAGCTGCTGGACGGGGGAGCGGGCACCGCCCGCCAGACCCTGCGGCGGCTGATGGAGGCGGACCTGTTATCCCCGGAAGGGAACGGAGATATCCAAATGGAAAACAGCCTGGGAACCCCGGAGATTTTCAACCGGGCCATGGAACTGCTGAACGGGTAAGGAGGAGAAAATATGGGAGATATTCTGGTAATCGGCATTGCCGGCGGCAGCGGCAGCGGCAAAACCACCCTGATGAAAAACCTCATTGACAAATTCGGGGATGTGATCACCGTCCTGAGCCACGACAACTACTACAAGCGCCACGATGAGCTGAGCTACGAGGAGCGGTGCCAGCTGAACTACGACGAGCCCGGGGCTTTTGACACCAGCCTGATGATTTATCAGCTGGATCAGCTGCGCCACGGTCAGCCCATCGACTGCCCGGTGTACGACTTCACCGTTCACAACCGGAGCAACGAAACCATCCGCATTGTACCGGAGCGGGTGATTATTGTAGAGGGCATCCTGATTTTTGAGTCGGAGCCTTTGCGTCAGCTGATGGACATCAAGATTTTCGTGGACGCCGATGCGGATGTGCGGCTGTGCCGGAGAATCAAGCGGGATGTGAATAAGCGGGGCCGGAGTCTGGAGTCGGTGCTGACCCAGTACCAGCAGACGGTGAAGCCCATGCACGAAAAATATGTGGAGCCCACCAAGAAGTATGCTGACCTGGTGGTGCCGGAGGGCGGCAAAAATTTGGTGGCTCTGGAGCTGATTGAAGGCAGAATCCGGCGGCATTTGGAGGGATAACATTGTCTATTGAACTGAACACCCTGTGTCTGCAATGCAACCTGAACCGGAGCCTGGAAAAGGCCCGGCAGCTGGGGGACGAGGAAACCGCTATGGACTTCGCCCGGGAGCTGCTGACCCTCTACGCCCAGGCTCCCAAGGGCGCCAGCTCCCCCTATCTGGGAGTGCAGGCCAACGCCCTGCTGAAAAAATACTATCATCTGGAGGACGACCGGTTCCGTCAGGAGAAAATCGACTCCAACCGGTTCGTGCTGGAGCGGCTGCCCCAGATTCAGCCTCTGGTGGAAGGAGCTGCCGACCCGGTGCTGGCGGGGCTGCAATTTTCCATTCTGGGAAATTATCTGGATTTTTCCGCATTGCAGGGAAAGGTCAGCTTTGAAGAACTGGAAAAAATGCTCCTGGGGGCTCTGGATATGGAGCTGGACATGGACTGCTATAGAGAGCTTTGCCGGGAGCTTTCTGCGGGAAAGAAGCTACTGTATCTGACGGATAACGCCGGGGAAGTGGTTTTTGACCGGCTGCTGGCGGAGCAGATTCACAAAAAGTATCCCCAGCTGGAAATTACCTTCTGCGTCCGGGGCGGCCCTGCCCACAACGATGCCACCCGGGAGGATGCCCAGGTGGCGGGAATCCCCTTCCCGGTGATTGACAACGGCAACACCGTAGGCGGCACAGAGCTGAGCCTGCTGTCCCGGGAGGCAAAGGAAGCCATGGAGGAAGCGGATGTGATTCTTGCCAAGGGCATGGGCAACGCCGAGACCCTTTACGGCAGCGGCTACCCGGTTTTTTACGCATTTCTCATTAAATGCGCCCATTTTCAGGACTTTTTCCAGAAACCTATGATGACCCCCATGCTCATCCGGGAAAAAAGGTGATTTTGTCACATAAAGAGGAATTTTTTTCGGTTATACTATGGAGGAAAGGGGTTATGATACCATGATTTATGATATGTTGATTGTCGGCGGCGGCCCCGGCGGGTATACAGCCGCTTTGTATGGAGCCCGGGCAGGCCTGTCTGTTCTGGTGCTGGAAAAAATGGCAGCGGGAGGACAGATGACCCTCACCTCCCAGATTGACAACTACCCCGGCTTCCCGGAGGGCGTGGACGGCTTTACCCTGGGTCAGCAGATGGAGCAGGGTGCCGCCCGGTTCGGAGTGCAGACCCGGTACACCCAGGTGACGGGGCTGGAGCTGGAGGGCAGTGTCAAGACAGTCCACACCCAGGAAGGGGATTATGAAGGCCGGACGGTGATCATCGCCACCGGTGCCAACCCCAGACCCTTGGGAGTGGCGGAGGAACAGGAGCTCATCGGCAGAGGACTGGGCTACTGCGCCCACTGCGACGGCATGTTCTACCGGGACAAAACCGTGGTGGTGGTTGGCGGCGGCAACTCCGCAGCGGCAGATGCCCTGTATCTGTCCCGGATTTGCAAAAAGGTGATTCTGGTCCATCGCCGGGATACCCTCCGGGCCACAAAAATTTACCACCAGCCTCTTATGGAGACGAAAAATGTGGAATTTGCCTGGAACAGCACGGTGGAGCAGGTGCTTCACGAGGATTTTGTCACCGGTGTGGTGCTGAAAGACACCAAAACCGGGGAAAAGCGAACCCTTTCCTGCGACGGCGTGTTCGTCAGCATCGGAAGAGACCCGGCAACGGAGTTGGTAAAGGGCAAGCTTCCCCTGGACGAGGCCGGATATATTCAGGTAGACGAAACCACCCGAACCCCCATCCCCGGGGTGTTCGCCGTGGGTGACGTTCGTACCAAGGCTCTTCGCCAGGTGGTCACCGCCGTGGCCGACGGGGCTGTTGCCTGCCACTACGCCGAAGAATATTTGACCCAAAGCTAAAAACCGACTATAAAAATAAGCAAAAAACGAGCGAGAATACCATAAAACTGGTATTCTCGCTCGTTTTTTATATTTTCTGCGTGCTTATTTGTTTTACCAATGCCACTCCCCAAAAGCAAATGCTCCCCAAAACGCACCCGCCTATAGCTCCCTCCGGGAGGGAGCTGGCACGGCGTTAGCCGTGACTGAGGGAGCCAGCGGGTGGTAAGCCGCTGGTTTGTATATGGGGTGGTACTTGCTTTTGGGTCTCAATACCCTGCGTCCATGATACCGGGGGCTTTCCGGGGTGGGGCACAGGTAGTTTTATGCCCCAGGGGAGGTACCGCCCCTGGGGTTAAATCGGCTTGCTGCCCGCAGGCTCCCTCCGTCTTGGGGCTGCGCCCCAAGCCACCTCCCTCCCGGAGGGAGGCATTGCGGCGTGCCGCCGCTGTCAATGCGTACACAGTGCCCATGTTTTCGTTCCCTATTTTGCTCGGTAACGATACCGGGCGCTGGAGGGGCAGTAACGATTTGCTGGAGATTACCGTGGGAAATTGGCTGCGGGCACTGCCCGCCGAAATTGCCACCGGGGGCACCCCGGCGGGCGGGTCAGGGAAGTACCGATTACAGACCAGCCGGTGCGAAAACGTCAGCGGCGACTCGCCGCCGGGCACTGCCCGCATATTATAAGCCCATTTCTTTCTTTACTTCTCCGAAGCAGGCGATGGCGAAGTCCAGGTCCTCCTTGGTGAGGGCGGCGGACATCTGGGTGCGGATTCGGTCCTTGCCCTTGGGCACCACCGGGTAGCAGAAGGCCACCACGTACACGCCCTTTTCCAGCATCCGCCGGGCAAACTCGTGGGCCACCTTGGGGTCGTAGAGCATCACCGGCACAATGGGGTGCTCACCGGGAAGCAGGTCGAAGCCCAGCTTCTCCATGCCGGCTCTAAAGTACCGGGCATTCTCATGCACCTTGTCCCGCAGAGCGGTGCTCTCTTCCAAAAGCTCAATGGTGCGGATGGTGGCGGCGCAGATGGCGGGAGCCAGGGTGTTGGAGAACAGGTAGGGACGGCTCTTCTGCCGGAGCAAATCCACGATGGGCTGCCGGGCAGCGGTGTAGCCGCCGGAAGCGCCGCCCAGGGCCTTGCCGAAGGTGCCGGTGACAATGTCAATCCGGTCCATGCAGCCCCAGTGCTCGGCAGTGCCCCGTCCGTGCTTGCCCATAAAGCCCACGGAGTGGCTGTCGTCTACCATCACCAGAGCGTCAAACGCCTCTGCCAGGTCGCAGATGCCGGGGAGGTTTGCGATGTAGCCGTCCATGGAGAACACACCGTCGGTGGCGATGAGCAGCTTCTGGCAGCCGGAAGCCCGGGCATCCTCCAGGCAGCGGCGGAGGTCTTCCATGTTGTTGTTCTTGTAGCGGTACCGCTTGGCCTTGCACAGCCGCACACCGTCAATGATGGAGGCGTGGTTCAGCTCGTCGGAGATGACCGCATCCTCCGGCCCCAGGAGGGTCTCGAACAGACCGCCGTTGGCATCGAAGCAGGAGGAGTACAAAATGGCATCCTCCATGCCGGAGAAGGCGGCGATTTTCTTTTCCAGCTCCTTGTGGATGGACTGGGTGCCGCAGATAAACCGGACAGAGGAGAGGCCGAAGCCCCACTTGTCATAGCTGTCCTTGGCGGCGGCAATCAGCTCCGGGTTGTTGGAAAGGCCCAGATAGTTGTTGGCACACAGGTTTACCACGGCCTTCTTGGCGGTGGTGTCAATCCGGGCGCTCTGGGGAGTGGTGATGATCCGCTCGTCCCGCCAGGTACCTGCCTCCCGGATGGCGTCCAGCTCCTGCTGAAAAGCTTTCAGTGCAGATTTCATGGTGTTTACCTCCTTATTTTGTCCAGTCCAGAACCACCTTGCCGGAGTTGCCGCTGAGCATGGCCTGGAAGCCCTTTTCAAAGTCTGTGTAATGGAACCGATGGGTAATCACCGGGGTCACGTCCAGGCCGCCTTGCACCATGTAGCTCATCTGGTGCCAGTTGTCCATCTTTCGGCCGTAAATGCCCTGGAGGGTCAGACCCTTGGTGATGATGGTGTTCATGTCCAGCTCCACCGGCTTATTGCTGATGCCCAGGAGGGACACCTTGCCGCCGTTGCGCATGGAGCCGATGAGCTGCTGCAAGGCTCTGCCGTTGCCGGACATTTCCAGACCCACGTCGAAGCCTTCCGTGAGGCCCTGATCTTTCATAATCTGAGGGAGATCCTCCCGGGCGGTGTTCACGGCGGCGTCCACGCCCATCTTCCGGGCCAAGTCCAGCCGGTAGTCGTTCACGTCGGTGATGATGACCCGGCGGGCACCGGCAAACTTACAGATACCGGCGGCAATGATGCCGATGGGGCCGGCGCCGGTGATGAGCACATCCTCGCCGATGAGGGGGAACATGAGGGCGGTGTGGGTGGCGTTGCCGAAGGCATCGAAGAAGGCCACCACATCCTCCGGCAGGCTTTCATCAATAATAATCACATTGGACTGAGGAATGCACACATACTCGGCAAAGGCTCCGTCCCGGTCCACGCCCACGCTCACCGTGTCCTTGCACCACTGAATATCGCCGTTGTGGCAGTTGCGGCACCGGTGGCAGGTGATGTGTCCCTCGCCGGAAACCCGCTGTCCCACGGTAAGACCGGTGACACCGGCACCCAGGGCAGCCACTTCGCCCACATACTCATGGCCGATGGTCATGGGGGGCTTGATATGTACCTGGGCCCAGGGGTCCCAGTTGTAGATGTGCACATCCGTGCCGCAGATGGCGGTTTTGTGCACCTTGATAAGCACCTCGCCGGGACCGGGGACCGGTACCGGCACCTTCCGCAGCGTAAGTCCCGGGCCAGCAGCAGGCTTGACGATTGCATCCATCAGCTGTTCCATAATCTTTTATCCAACCTTTCTTCTTATCGGTTAATGGAGGCGGCCATCCGGTGATAGGTGTGGCGGATGCCCCGCACAGCAATGCTGTAGGTTTGAATGTTCTCCGGCAGGGCCATACCGCAGTAGCCCGTGTCTCCCAGATGGTGCATATCCGTGCCGGTCTGCTTGCACATGAGGGCAATCTGCCGGATGGTGGCGGTGTCCGCTCCCTCCTGAGAGGTGCCGATGGCGGTGAGGGTCAGGCATCCCAGGCTGTGGGCATATTCCACCAGACCACGGATATATTCCATGGTGATGCCGGGGACAGTGCCGGGGGCGGGGAGAAGAATGATGTCCGCACCGGCCTTTGCAAAGCTTTCCATATCCTCCCGGGTGATGATATGCTCGCCCCCCTCGGAGAGAACGCCGGAGGCGTGCATTTTCCCGGCGGCCAGCACCAGCCGGTCCCCCAGCTCCTTCTTATAAAGCTCCAGGGTTCGGACGATGGCGGCGTTGGACACCCCGGTGCCGGGGTTTCCTGTGAGAAGAATCATGTTCACACCCATGTCCGCCGCTTTCCGGGCGTTTTCCAGGGTGGCAATCCGGCCGGGGGTCATGGCCCACATCTTATCTTCCTCTTTGGGAAGCTCCTCCACCGGCTCCAAGTTGATGCCGATGGGCCGGCCTGTGAGGCGTTTCAGCTCCCGGACGGTGTCTTCCGGCGGGACCGGGGGAAGCCCCTGAATCAGAGGCTTATTTACATCAAACATATTCAGAAGGAGAATGTCTGCCCCCATGGCGGCGGCAAACTCGGCGTTGGTCACATCCATGAGCATGGGCATGACGGAGCCGATGGTTTCGCAGAGAATGGTGCGCCCTTCCGAGGCGGCAATGGATGACAGCAGTTCCCGGGGCCCCATGGCGGTGAGCTGGGAGCTGAATGCGCTTAAAATCCGTGGCATAAGTAAGCCCTCCTTTGTCCGTAGTATACCACACATTATTCCCCCGGGCAATGGCTATTTCCGGGAAGTTGGGAAAAGCTGCGGATAGATACTTAACATATTGCACAAAAATATACAGGGAATGCTATGAGATGTTCCAAAGAATCCGGCAGGCAGGCAAAAATTGTTGACAAATTGTAAAATCTTCTGTAGACTATAACTGTAAATAAAGGACAGCAATGGATTGTTACTGGTAAAGCAGGCAAAACCAAGTTCTACAAGTGTGCGCAGAAGGTATGCGGTTTTGTAGGATTTGGTCTTTTTTGTTATAGGGGGACAGCAGTTTTGCGGGTTCTGAAGGCGATTAACAATAATGTGGTCAGCTGCGTGGACGACAGCGGCCGTGAGCTGATTGCCATGGGCAAGGGTCTGGGCTTCCGCTCCAGGGCGGGGGACGTACTGCGCCCGGAGGATGCGGAAAAGGTCTTTCGCATGGAAAGCGATGAGGAGTTCAGCCGCTTCAAGGATGTGCTGAGCCAGCTTCCCGTGCGCCTTCTGGAGCTTTGCACCAGGATCATCGACCATGCGGACCATGTGCTGGGCCGCCAGCTCAGTGAGTCCATTTACCTGACCCTTACGGACCATGTGAACTTTGCCCTGGAGCGGGTGCACCGGGGAATCCAGCTGCACAACGCCTTGGTAACGGAGATGCGGGTGTTCTATCCCGGTGAGTTTGCGGTGGGGCAGTACGCCCTGGAGCAGATTGCCGCCCAGGAGGGTGTGCAGCTGCCGGAGGACGAGGCCGCCAGCATCGCCATGCACCTGGTAAACGCCCAGTACAACAGCTCCATCAACACCACCATGCACGTGGTGCAGGTGCTGCAGCCCATGATTGACATTATTGAAGGCTGGCCGGGGCTGTGCCTCAACAAGAACCACCTTTATTATAACCAGCTGATTGTGGATTTGAAATTCATCGCCATGCAGGCCTTTTCCCAGACCCCCAGCGGCTGGGGCTCCTCGGAGCTGGAGGACATGACGAAAAAACTGTATCCCGAGGCTTATGCCTGTGCAGAAGCCACCGCAGGATACCTGTCCCGCCAGTCCGGGCGGCAGATTCCCAAGGAAGAACAAGCACATCTGGCTATTTGTATCCGCCGGGCGTGCATAAGCTAAGAGGAGGAAGGAACAACAATGGGTATTTTCAGCAAACTTTTTGGAAAAGGCGGAGACACCATCTGCGCACCGGTGGCCGGCGAGGCCGTAGAGATTCAGCAGGTCAGCGACCCCACCTTCGGTCAGGAGATCCTGGGCAAGGGTATCGCCATCAAGCCCTCTGAGGGCCGGGTGGTTGCCCCCTGCGACGGCACTGTGGACATGATGTTCGACACCGGCCACGCTGTGAGCCTGGTGGCGGATTTCGGTGCCGAAATCCTCATCCATGTGGGTCTGGACACGGTGAACCTGAAGGGCAAGCACTACCATGTCCACGCCAAGAACGGCGACAAGGTGAAAAAGGGCGATTTGCTCATGGAGTTCGACCCGGAGGCCATCAAGGCTGAGGGTTACGACATCATCACCCCGGTGATTGTATGCAACAGCGGAGATTACACGGTTTTTCAGCCCCATGTGGGGAAAACTGTGAAGACTGGCGATGAGGTAATTACCCTCTCCAAGTAAAAGTTTTTCGAAAGGAGCATACCATTATGATACAGGGTTCCGGTTTGCCGGTGTTCCCCGGTGTTGCCATCGGCAATGGTGTGGTTTACCGCAAGGCACAGCGTCAGGCTGCGGTGTCCAGCGGCGACCCCAAGCAGGAACAGGAAAAATTTGACCAGGCCTGTGCCACCGCCAAGGAGCAGCTCTCTGCACTGTATGAAAAGGCAGTAAAGGAGCTGGGTGCGGAGAAGGCCGCCATTGTGGAAGTGCAGATGCTCATGCTGGAGGATCTGGACTATCTGGAGGCGGTAGCGGCAGAGATTGCCGCCGGCACCCCCGCAGCCACCGCCGCTTCCGAGTGCGGCGAGGGCATTGCCCAGGTGTTCGCCGGTCTGGATGACGCCTACATGCAGGCAAGAGCCGCAGACATCCGGGACGTTTCCCAGCGGGTTGCAGACATTCTCTGCGGCGCCGACGGCTTCCGCCTGCCGGATGGAGAGTTCCTCCTGATTGCAGAGGACCTGGCTCCCAGCGAAACCATTCAGCTCCCCAGAGAGCGGATTCTGGCTTTCATCACCCAGCAGGGTTCTTCCAGCAGCCACACCGCCATTCTGGCCCGGACGCTGAACATCCCCTCCCTGGTGCAGGCCAATATCTCTCTGGAGGACGCCCAGAACGCCCATATCGTTGCGGTGGACGGCTTCACCGGCAACTGGTATATTGATCCCGATGCGGAAACCACCTCCATGCTTCAGAAGAAGAAGGAGGAGGCCGCTGCCGGCCGTGCCGCTCTGGAGGCCTATCGGGGCAGAAAGAGCGTGACCAAGTCCGGCAAGCAGATTCTCCTGTGCGCCAACATCGGCAGCCCCGAGGATGCGGAGCTGGCCATGAAGGGCGACGCCGAGGGCGTGGGCCTGATGCGCAGTGAGTTCCTTTACCTGGGCCGGGACAGCCTGCCCACGGAAGAAGAGCTGTTTACCGCCTACCGGAAGGTGGCGGAGATTATGCAGGGCCGTCCGGTGGTCATCCGCACCCTGGACATCGGCGCTGACAAGCAGGCAGACTATCTGGGCCTGGACAAGGAAGAGAATCCTGCCCTGGGTCTGCGGGGTCTGCGGATTTGCCTGACCCGGGAGGACATTTTCCGTCCCCAGCTGCGGGCCATTTACCGGGCTTCCGCCTACGGCTCTTTGAGCATGATGTTCCCCATGGTGGCTTCCCCCTGGGAGCTGCGGCAGGCCAAGGCCCTGTGCATGGACATTCGCCGGGAGCTGATTGCAGAAGGCCATCCTGTGGGCGAGGTTCCCATCGGCGTCATGGTGGAGACCCCTGCCGCTGCGGTGCTGGCAGAGCAGCTGGCTCTGGAAGCTGACTTCTTCAGCGTGGGCACCAACGATCTGACCCAATACACCCTGGCGGTTGACCGTCAGAACGCCAATCTGGGGAAATTCTACGACCCCTATCATCCTGCGGTTATGTCCTTGCTGGGCCATATCGCCAAGTGCGCCAAGGCCGCCGGCATCTGGGCCGGTATCTGCGGCGAGCTGGGTGCGGACCCCAAGCTGACTGAAACCTTTATCAAAATGGGCTACACCGAGCTTTCCATGGCTCCCGGACGGATCCTGGAAACCCGGAAGCTGGTATGTGAAAGTGAGGTGTAAACAATGAAGGAATTTACCCATGTAATTGCTGACCCCCTGGGTCTGCACGCAAGACCGGCAGGTCTTCTGGTGAAGGCCGCTGCCGCTTACCAGAGCACCGTCACCGTCACCGCCCCCACCGGCAAGGCCGACGCCAAGCGGATTATGGCTGTGATGCGTCTGGCTGCCAAGCAGGGCATGGAGCTGACCGTCACCTGTGAGGGTCCCGACGAGGAGGCTGCCGCTGCCGGGCTTCAGGCTTTCCTGAAGGAAAACCTGTAACTTTGTCCCCCTGCCGTTGTGGGCCGACGGCAAGATATAGGAATCTTTCCTCCCCCGGTTGGGGCAGGCGGGCGACCGCCCTTCCGCCCCTGCCGGTGGAGGCTGAGCTTCCAATTTGTTCTTTTTTCAAAATATAGGAGGAAAAAAATGAAGAATTTACAGAAATTGGGTAAAGCTTTAATGCTTCCCGTCGCTGTCCTTCCCATCTGCGGCATTCTGATGGGTCTGGGCTACGCACTGGCTCCCGCCGCCATGGGTGCTGCCGGTGCAACTGAGGGCTTCCTGTACGTACTGGGCTTCTTCCTGATCAAGGCTGGCGGCGCAGTTATCGACAACATGGCTATCCTGTTCGCTGTTGGTGTGGCTGTGGGCCTGGCTGACGAGGAGAACGGCACTGCCGCTCTGTCCGGCCTGGTTGCCTGGCTGATGTTCACCACCCTGCTGAGCGTAGGCGTGGTTGGCACCATCGCTCCCGACATGATCGCCAACAAGACCAACGAGGTTGCTTTCTCCAAGATCGCCAACCCCTTCATCGGCATCCTGTCCGGCGTTGTGGGCGCTCTGTGCTACAACAAGTTCAAGGGCACCAAGCTGCCTGAGTTCCTGGCCTTCTTCTCCGGCAAGCGTTCCGTGGCCATTGTTACCGGTGTGGTGGCAATCGTCCTGTCCGCTATCCTGCTGTTCGTATGGCCTGTGATCTTCGGTGCTCTGGTTTCCGTTGGTAACTTCATCAAGAGCCTGGACGTGATCGGTGTTGGCCTGTACGCCTTCCTGAACCGTCTGCTGATTCCCACCGGCCTGCATCACGCTCTGAACAACGTGTTCTGGTTCGACACCATCGGCATGGGCGACCTGACTGCTTACTGGAACCCCACCGGCGAGATTGCTCAGAACGCCAACTGGTCCATCGGTATGTACATGGCTGGCTTCTTCCCCTGCATGATGTGCGGTATCCCCGGCGCTGCTCTGGCTATGGTTGTCACTGCTAAGAGCAACAAGAAGAAGGCTACCATCGGCATCGTGGGCGCTGCTGCTCTGTGTGCATTCCTCTGCGGCGTGACCGAGCCCTTCGAGTTCGCTTTCATGTTCCTGGCATTCCCCCTGTATGTGGTTTACTCCCTGCTGTACGGCATCTTCGCTGCTGTGACCGTGGCTCTGGGCTTCCGGGCTGGCTTCATGTTCTCCGCCGGTGCTACCGACCTGATCTTCTCCGCCTCCCTGCCCGCAGCTGCTAAGACCTGGCTGATCTTCCCCATGGGCATCGCTGCCTTCGTGGTGTTCTTCCTGGTGTTCCTGTTCGCCATCAAGACCTTCAACCTGAAGACCCCCGGCCGTGAGGATGACGGTGAGGAAGAGGCTAAGATCGAGCTGGCCAACAACGACTACACCGCTATGGCTTCCGTGATTCTGGAAGGCCTGGGCGGCAAGGACAATGTTGCCTCCATCGACCACTGCATCACCCGTCTGCGTCTGGAAGTCAAGGATCGTCTGCTGGTGAACGAGGCTAAGATCAAGTCCTCCGGCGCCTCCGGCGTTATCCGCCCGGGCAAGAACTCCGTACAGGTTATCATTGGACCCAAGGTTCAGTTCGTGTACGAGGAGTTCAAGAAGCTGGCAAAGTAATTCCATAACCCGGGTTTTTCTGGCCCACGGAAAGACCAATCCCCCGGAAGGAATCTCCTTCCGGGGGATTTTCTATAGTGAAATCCACCTGACCGGTGGGTGAAATACCGCTTTGCGGTGTGAAATCCGGGCTTGCGCCCGGGTGAAATTGCTGAGGCAGTGGGTGGATTTCATTTCACGGAAAACCGCAGGTTTTCCATTTCACCAAAGGCGGAGCCTTTGATTTCACGCTTTGGGGAGCAAAGAATTTCACTGATTTAATTCAAATCCACCCTTTGGGTGGGTGAAATACCGCTTCCCGGTGTGAAATCCGGGCTGCGCCCGGGTGAAATCGCTGCGGCGATGGGTGGAGGCTTACCGATTTTCCAAGCGGACAATTACTACGGTGGCATCATCCGGGCCTGCCTGCTCGCCCCGGGAAATCAGCTGGGTGGCTAGCTCTCCGGGGGTCAGGCTCTGGCCCCGGGCGCAGCACTGCTGGGCATCTTCCTCCGGGATTCCGTCGCTCACCAGCACCAAAGACTCTCCCCGGCGGAGGCTCACCTCTTCCCGGCTCTCCTGAATCTCCGTCACGGAAAGACCGGGAGGGGGACAGGCGGAGCCCACCTTCCGAACTCCCAAAGAGCCCACCACATAGGAGGGCACCGCTCCCCACTTGTATAAGGTACCCTTGCCGGTGTTCAGGTGAAGCTGCAAAAGGTCAATGGTCACAGCCCCGGGCCGGTCGGTGAGCACCAGGAGGCTATTCAGGCTCCTGAGGGCGTATTCTGCCGGATACCCGGCACAGAGGAGCTTTTTGAGCATGCTCCCGGCGCTGCGGCCGTCTCCCACCGCCCCGGCTCCGGTGCCCATGCCGTCGCACAGAAGCACATAATAGGTATCCTCGATGCCGGGAAACTCCTGGCAGTAGTCCCCGTTCTCCCCCTGGGGCCGGTTGCCGTAGAAAGATACCACCGGGCGGAACAGACTGGGGGTCACCTGCTTCCGCCGTCCCAGGGTGTCGGACAGCTCCTGCAAATACCCCTCCAAAAACCGGTACTGCTGCATGACTGCCCCCCGGTACTCCCGCTGCCGCTCCCGGTCGGCACAGATGGAGCGAAGCTGGGACTGGCTGCGGCGAAGTTCTGCTAAAAACCTGCCGCTTTTCCGGCAGACCACCGGCAGCTCCTGGGAGGAAAGGAGGGGCTTTTGGAGAAGGACAGGAGGCAGCTGGGCGATGCGCTTACTGTCCCGGCAGGACCGGGCGCAGGGGCAGCCCCGGCAGGCGGCTTCTGCCGCCCTTGTCACAAGAGCTTCCCGGTCTATTGGGGTGTCCTCTGCCTGGCTGAGGAGCTGCTCCGTCTGGGCCAGTACCCCGCAGACCATCTCCAGCCGCACCTGAAGCACCCCGGTTTCTCCCCGGCGGTGGGGAACGGCGGTGACCATGGGCAGGAACCTCCCAAGAATTCCTCCCAGTACCAGTCCCGGCAGGGGGTAAAAGTCCACCTGTCCCCACAGGCTCATAAGCAGCACATACATAAGCCCCGGCAGGAGAAACAGCCCCTGCTTTATGGGAAGAAACCGCACCACATACCCGGCGGTAAGGACGGCGGTCATGGGCACCGGGGTGACCCGGGCCAGGTCCAGGGCAAGTCCCGCCAAAGCCGCTGCGGGGAAAGCCCCTGCAACCATTAACGCCCCGGCAGCCACATACCCCAGCCCCAGATAGGGAATGGGCATAATCTGGGCCAGAGCCAGTACCGCCACCCCCCAGGCAAGCCACATGGCAATGGGGGTGCGCTTTTCCCGCACCAGGGTGAAAATACAGGTGCAGCCCCCCGCCAGCAGTACCTGGAGCAGGTACATGGGCACCGGCGGCCCGGGAATCTGCCAGATTGCCTGCCCCAGGGTGCCGATGGAGGCCACAATCAGGCTGCCCAGGGCAGGCATCAGGAGGGGGGCCTGCCGCACCAGCACCGTCCCCCCCAAGGCCAGGGCCATGGACAGGGCCGCCAGACTCCAGCCCAGGCACAGCCGCCCGTAATTGCCCCAGAAAAGAAAATAGCCTATGTAGCTGCCCAGAGCCGCCGCCAGCGCCTGCCAACCGGAGAGCACCAGCACCAGAGCCACGGCAAAGGGCTGGGCATAGCCTGCCAGGGAGGCGGCACTGAGGCAAAAGCCCCCAAGTGCTGCCCCCAGCAGCCCCAGACCTGCCAGCACTTTGGGTTCAGCAAGCCATTTTTTCAGGGTTTTTCCGCCCTGGCTCACATAGGATTGGAGAGTTTCCATTGCGCCATCACCGTTCTTTCGTAAAATTCCATGGGGTTATTCTATCAAAGCCCCGGGGAATTTCCTGTCGGAAGGGGGGAGCTCTCTTGCACAATCCCCGGGGCCGGTGTATAATGGGGAAAAGACAAGGAGGGCGATTATGGCTGCGGAATATGAATGGAAATTCCGGGTGACACCGGAAGAAATGGAAACCTTACAGGCGGCATTTCCCGGGGAGGAAATTGCCATGGAGACCACCTATTACGATACCCCCCCCGGCAGCCTGTCCCGGAAGAAGCTGACCCTGCGGCTGCGGCGGGAAAACGGAAAAACGGTATGCACCTGCAAATCCCGGCTGCCGGATGGAGGCAGAGGAGAGTGGGAGACCCCCTGTATGGACATCCGCCAGGGGGTGGCGCTGCTGATGGGTCTGGGGTGTCCCCGGGAGCTGGGAGAGCTGGCAGAGGAAGGCCTGGTGCCGGTGTGCGGCGCCCGGTTCCGGCGGCTGGCCACCACCATGGATTACCAGGATGCCCGGCTGGAAGTGGCCCTGGACAAAGGGGTGCTGACAGGGGGCGGCAAGGAGGTTCCCCTTCTGGAGGCGGAGGTAGAGCTGAAATGTGGCTCCCGGGAGAGCCTGGACAGCTTCGCCCGGGAATTGGCGGACAAATACGGCCTTGTCCCGGAGGAGAAAAGCAAATTCCAAAGAGCCCTGGCCCTTGCCCGGGAGGGGTGCTTCCGACAGCTGTTCCAAAAATATGACCGGCTGGTGATTTTTGACACGGAAACCACCGGCCTGGACGGCGCCAGGGATGAGATTATTGAGTTTTCCGCCGTGGTGCTGGAGCAGCGGCAGGGCCAGTGCCAGGTGATTGAGACTTATGACCAGCTCATCACCCTCAGCCCCGGAGTCACCATCCCGGAAAAAATCCAGCAGCTCACCGGCATCACCCCCCAGGATATCCGGGAGCGGGGGGTTCCCAAAACCCGGGTGTGCCGGGACATCGCCCAGATGATTGGGGGAAACACCCTGCTTCTTGCCTACAATGCAGGCTTTGATTTGATTTTCCTGTACTATATGCTCCTGCGGGACGGAGACGCCGCAATCTTGCAGGGGAAGGATAAGCTGGATTTGCTGACGGTGTACCGGGACCGGCGGAGCTATCCCCACAAGCTGTGCAACGCCATCGAAAGCTACGGCCTGCAAGGGCAGGTGGTGAACTCCCACCGGGCTATCGACGATGTGCTGGCTACCGTGGAGGTGATGAAGGCCATGGAGCGGGAAAAGAATGATTTGATTTCTTATGTAAACATATTCGGATATCTGGCCAAGTATGGCTGCGACGGAAAGAAAATCCGGTCTGTCCGGTACCGGCCCCAGGGCTTTGAACCGGGGACGCCGGTGTACCAAAAGGAGGAAGCCTATGTTTAATTCCAAAGCCTATGCCCTGGGGGCAAACCGCTCCTGCATCCGGGAGCTGTTCGAGTACGGCAGAAGCCGGGCGGCTGTGGTAGGGGAGGAAAATGTGCTGGACTTTTCCCTGGGAAACCCCAGCATTCCAGCCCCCCAGGCGGTGGAGGAGGCTATCCGGGAGATCCTTCGGCAGACCCCTTCCGTGGAGGTTCACGGCTACACCCCCGCAGGGGGAGATATGGCAGCCAGAGACGCCATCGCCCGGGAGCTGAACCGGCGCTATGACTGGGACGTAACCCCCCAGGAGCTGTTTCTGGGCTGCGGCGCCGCCCCGGAGCTGATTGCGGTATTCCGGGCTCTGGCGGTGCCGGGAGGAAAGATTCTGGCTATCGCCCCCTATTTTCCTGAGTACGCCCCCTTTGTGGAGGAATCGGGGCTGGAATTTGGGGTGGTGCCTGCCCAGGAGCCGGATTTTCAGATTGATATGGAGGCGCTGGAAGCCCTGCTGACGGAAAACACCCAGGCGGTGATTGTCAACTCCCCCAATAACCCCTCCGGCGTGGTCTACTCCCGGGAAACCCTTAAGAAGCTGGGTGCGCTGCTGGAGCGAAAGAGCCGGGAATATGGACATCCTATTTATATTGTATCCGATGAGCCCTACCGGGAGCTGGTGTACGATGGGACGGAGGTTCCGTTCCTCCCTGCCATTTATCGGGATACCATCGTCTGCTACTCCTACTCCAAGTCCTTGTCCTTGCCGGGAGAGCGGATTGGTTATATCTATGTGCCCCAGAGAGCCACGGACGGAGCGGCGCTGTATGCCACCGTGGCAGGAGCCGCCCGGTCCATCGGCCATGTGTGCGCCCCCTCTCTTTTTCAGAAGGTGATTGCCCGGTGCGTTTCGGTGCAGCCGGATTTGGACAGCTATGATAAAAACCGCCGTACCCTCTATGAGGCCCTGGTGGCGGCCGGGTATCAGGTGGCAAAGCCCCAGGGTGCTTTTTACCTGTTCGTGAAGGCCCCGGAGGGGGACGGAGAGGCTTTCAGCCAGCGGGCAAAGGAAAGGGATTTGCTGATTGTACCGGGAAAGGACTTCGGCTGCCCCGGCTACTGCCGGCTGTGCTACTGCGTTCCCTACGAGAAGATTCAAAAGAGCATTCCCATCTTCCGGGAACTGATTGGCAAGGAAAAGTAAACGCATTTTAAGAAAGCAAACTGCGGGAGAACCCCAAAAACCGGGGCTTCTCCCGCAGTTTTTCCAATATAGAAAGGAAAACCAAAGGCTCCCTTGCGAAAGGGAGCTGGCACGCCGGAGGCGTGACTGAGGGATTTACAGCAGGCACTTCCGGAAAGTACAAACCCATGTGGAAACCTGCCACACTGGGGAATCCCCCCGGTTTGGCTATCGCCAAACTACCCCCCTTTGGCAAGGGGGGCTTTGGTCTGCGTATCCACTACCACCCGGTAACGATACCGGGCGGGTCAGGGAAAGAACGATTCGCAGAAAGCTGCCGTGCGAAATTGGATGCGGGCACTGCCCGCCGGCGGACAAGCCGCCGATACCGGGCGGGTCAGGGAAAGAACGATTAGTAGAAAGCCACCGTGCGTATTGATACCGGGGGCACCCCGGCGTGCGAAATTGGCTGCGGCCACTGGCCGCCGCAACAATAAATTCAAAATTAGACCCCTTGACTTTTTTGGCACTTGGGTGTATAGTGTGCTTAGCACTCAAGGATAAGGAGTGCTAAAGAAGAAAGGAGGAGAAACATGGAGCTGACAGAGCGAAAGAAAAAGGTCTTGCGGTCTGTGGTGGATCTGTATATCCGCACCGCTGAGCCGGTGGGCTCCAAGGCGCTGACCGAGCTGCCGGATATGAAGTACTCCTCCGCAACCATCCGCAACGAAATGGCGGAGCTTACCGCCATGGGCTATCTGGAACAGCCCCACACCAGCGCAGGACGGATTCCCTCCCCTGCCGGTTACCGGCTGTACGTGGATGAGCTGATGGCGGACTACCGCCTGAGCATGGATGAAACCCGCTCCATCAACAATGCCATCGAGGAAAAGATGCAGCATGTGGATAAAATGATGGAAAAGGTAGCAAAATTGGTTAGCCAGGCTACGGATCTTCCGGCCATTTCCATGGCCTCCCGGCAAAAGGGAGCCACGGTGCAGCGGTTCGATGTGATTCTGGCAGGCCAGGGAAGCACAATCCTGGTGCTGCTTTTGTCCAACGAACAGGTGGTGAACAAACTCATCAAGCTGCCGGTAAATGTGACCGAGGGAGATTTGAAAATCCTGGGAGCGGTCTTAAATGCCACCCTCACAGGGCTTATGGCAGAGGCCTTCACCCCGGAGCTTCTCCAGCGGGTAATGAACGCCGCAGGAGCCGCCTCCAGTCTGGTTCCCATTGTGATGGAGTTTACCACCCACACCCTGTCCCAGCAGGCCGGCACCAATGTGGCGGTGGCGGGGCAGCTAAGGCTTCTGGATCAGCCGGAGTACCAGGATGTGGGCAAAGCCCAGAAGGTGCTGACCACCCTGGATGAGGAAGCCCTTTCCAATCTCCCGGCGGTCATGCAGAACGCCCACGGCACTCAGGTGCTGGTGGGACCGGAGAATGTGGCCCAGGAGTTGAAGGACACCAGCGTGGTGGTAACGAGATTTGATATTGGCGACGGGATGCAGGGCATGATCGGTGTGGTCGGCCCCACCCGTATGGACTATGCAAAGGTGACGGCAAGACTGAGCTACTTCGCCGAGAGCCTTTCCAAGATGTTTGCAAAACCGGAGCAGCCCCAGCTGCCCCAGGGCCAGGAGCCCCAATCAGAAACTCAGGAGGCGTAAAGCGTGGCAAAGAAATGTAAGAAAGAAGAACAGGAGCTGCAGCAGGAAGAAAAGCAGGAAGTAGAGGTGCAGGAGACCCAGGAGGCTGCCCCGGCAGAGGTCAATCCTTTCGAGGAGAAGTACAACGCCGAGCACGACAGCTACCTGCGGCTGGCTGCAGACTACGACAACTTCCGCAAGCGCACCACCAAGGAAAAGGAGCAGTCCTATTCCAACGGCAGAGCCGATGCGGTGGCAAAGCTGCTGCCTGTATACGATAACCTGGAGCGGGCGCTGAACCAGCCCACCCAGGACGAGGCCTATAAAAAGGGCGTGGAAATGACCATGACCCAGCTGGTGAAGATTTTTACCGAGCTGGGAGTGGAGATTTTCGGAGAGCCGGGAGAAACCTTTGATCCCAACCTCCACAACGCCGTGATGCACACCGAGCAGGAGGACACTCCGGAGAACACCATCACCCAGGTGTTCCAGAAGGGCTTCCGCCTGGGAGAAAAAATCGTGCGATTCGCCATGGTTCAGGTGGCAAACTAAGGAAACTCTGTATAAATCGTCTGCGGCTGGATAGCGGATCTTTTTCGCCATCCATGCAGAATGAAAAACAGGAAATACATACAGTATTCCGCTGTTTTCCATTCTTTTGTCTGACGAAAAATCTCTCGCTACCAGCTCTTGC
>DVFK01000117.1 GCA_018713285.1 Candidatus Faecousia excrementigallinarum | reverse complement strand
ACGCTCTAATTGTCATGCCGTTTTCACAGGGGAGACTGATTTGCAATTTCCTCATTTCAGGACTTGACTTTTAATAGTTAGTCTTAAGAATCCCCCGGGTGGAACCAACCGGGATTGACCCTTCGCTTTGGCTCGGGGTGGTGGGTTTCAGCCCCTACCCCCGTTTGGGGTCGTGGTTTTTGGGGTGCTTCGTTCCCACGCTGTCGATTGAGAGCTTGAAAAAGCCCGATATCGCACAATGGAACGATACCGGGCGCAAAAAGGCTCCCTTGTCAAAGGGAGCTGGCGCCGGAGGCGACTGAGGGATTCACAGCTGGCACTTTCCCAAAGTACCAACCCATGTGGAAAGGGGAAGGTTTTTTAGGGAATAGTGAAGAGGGAATAGGTAAGAAGTTCCGCAGGCTTTGCCTGCGGAATCCCCCCGCCTCGGCAAGCCGAGGCACCCCCCTTTGACAAGGGGGGCTTTGATTTGCGCTTCAATTTCCACCCGGTAACGTTACCGGGCACTGGAGGGGCAGTAACGATTCGCAGAAGATTACCGTGCGAAATTGCCCCCGGGGGCACCCCGGCGTGCGAAATTGTCAGCAGCCACTGCCCACCCAGTGAAGGAGCATGGTTTCAATCAGAGTGCAGAGCTTTTGGCTGGACTGTTCGGCCATGGCTACTACCTCGGCGTGGCTGTGCTTGCCGGTGCGCAGGCCTGTTGCCATGTTGGTGATGCAGGCGATGCCCAGGGTCTCAATCCCGGCGTAGGCCGCCACGATGGTCTCCGGCACCGTGGACATACCGATGGCGTCGCTGCCTGCCCGCTGATACATCCGAATCTCCGCCGCCGACTCATAGTAAGGCCCCTGGAACAGGGTGTAGACACCATGCTTTACCTCGATTCCCAGCTCCCGGGCGGTTTCGTCCGCCTTGTCCCGGAGACGGCGGCTGTAGGGCTCAGACATATCCGGGAACCGGGGCCCGAACCGCTCGTCGTTTTCTCCCATGAGGGGATTGACGGACAGGGAGTTGATGAAATCGTCAATAATCATCAGATCCCCCGGCTGGAAGTCCTGGTTGATGCCGCCGCAGGCGTTGGTGACAATCATGCTGCCGATACCCAGGAGCTTCATCACATACACCGGGTAGGCAACCTCCTTCATGGCAAAGCCTTCATAGTAGTGAAAACGCCCCTGAAACGCCAGCACAGCGGTGCTTCCCAGGGTGCCGTATACCAGATTCCCGGCGTGTCCTGCCACGGTGCTCTGGGGGAAGTGGGGAATCTCCCTGTAGGGAATGACTACCTTTTCTTCAAAAGCATCCACAATCTTCCCCAGACCGCTTCCCAGAATCACCGCCACGTCCGGCGTCCGGGGAAGGGATTTGCGGATGTAGTCGGCGCTTTCCTTCACTCTGTCATAAAACGTCATAAGCTATTTTCCTTTCCATGAAAAAGCCTGTTTTGCAACAGACCATGATTTTTGATTCGCCAGTATCGTTGCCTTGCAGAAGGCTTCGTTTATACCTCCCTCCGGGAGGGAGGTGGCTTGGGGCGCAGCCCCAAGCCGGAGAGAGCCACGGCGTGCCGCCGCAGTCAATTTCGCACGGTAGCTTTCTGCGAATTGTTACTTCCCTGACCCGCCCGGTATCGTTACCTTGCAGAAGGCTTCGTTTATACCTCCCTCCGGGAGGGAGGTGGCTTGGGGCACAGCCCCAAGACGGAGGGAGCCATCGGGCGCACAGCCAATTTGATTGTCAGAGATGGAACTTCCCCAAAGCTATCCCATTTCCTGTGCCCGTTGGAGAGAACCAGCCGGTAAAATCGGCATAGGGTATCGACAGTTATAAGCAAGTACCAACCCCAAAGCAAACCGGAAATGCACCTCCCGCTTGCTCCCTCAGTCACCTGCGGTGACAGCTCCCTCCCGGAGGGAGCTATGGGTGCGTACCACTTCACATTGGGTTGTGCTTTTGGGAAAGTGCCTGCTGTGTATCCCTCAGTCACGGCTGCGCCGTGCCAGCTCCCTTTCACAAGGGAGCCTTTGGGTGCGGTATCGACACCGGGCGGGTCAGGGAAGTAACGAATCGCAGAAAGTTGCCGTGCGAATTTGCCCCCGGGGGCACCCCGGCGGGCGGGTCAGGGAAGTAACGATACGCCGAAAGCCGCCGTGCGCATTGTCAGCGGCGACTCGCCGCAGCTCCCTCCCGGAGGGAGCTATGGGCGTGTGGGTTTCCTGGAGGCTTGTGCTTGGAACGGGAAGAATATATCCAGATTTTTTGATTGGAAAAAAGGAGGAAAAATCCCGGTTTTTGGGTTTTTCCTCCTTTTACTCATTTTTCGGGGCTTATGTTTTGCAATTTTTAGCCGATGGGCTCAAAATCCGCAGCGCCGTGCTTGCACAGGGGGCAGATAAAGTCCTCGGGGAGGGTGTCGCCCTCGTACACATAGCCGCAGACCTTGCACACAAAGCCCTTCTTCTCGGTCTCGGGCTTGGGCTTTACGTTCTTCTGGTAGTAGGTGTAGGTCATGGTCTCCAGGGTGGAGAGGTTCACGCACTGGGTCACGTCGCAGATGAACATGATGTGGGTCTGGAGGTCAAGGCGCTCAATCACCTTGCAGGAGATGTAGGCGTTGGCGTACTTGTCCAGGAACAGCAGACCGTTGCTGGAGCGCTGTACGTGCGTAAAGCCCTCAAACTTGTCTGCATCCCGGCCGGACTGGAAGCCGAACCGCTGGAAGATGGCAAAGGGAGCGTCCTGGGACAATGTGGAGATGTTCAGAACCCCGGTCTTTGCGATGGTGTCGCAGGAGTAGTTCAGCTTGTTCACGGTGACGGCTACCCGGTTGGGGGTGTTGGTCACCTGGGTGACGGTGTTCACAATCAGGCCGTTGTCCTTCTTGCCGTCGTTGGTGGTGACCACGTACAGACCGTAGCCGATGTTAAAGAGGGCAGTGGGGTCGATGAAGTCGTCCTGCACCTGCACCGGGGTGTAGGAGGCGGACAGCTCTTCGGCCAGAGCCACAACCTTTGCACGGGTCTCCTCGTTCAGGGCGGAGAGGATGGTCACGTTGTTCTCGGCGATGGTCAGGTCCTTGGAACAGCCCAGCTTCTGGGACATGACCCGCATGGCAGTGGGGGCCCAGGAGCCGTTCTCAATGAAGGCCACGGTGCGCTTCTGGTAGGAACGCTCCGTCAGTTTGTCGATGAAGGTGCGCATATAGGGGAAGATGTCGGCGTTGTAGGTGGTGGTAGCCAGCACCAGCTTCTCATACCGGAAAGCATCGGAAACCGCCTGAGCCATGTCGGTACGGGCCAGGTCGTGGACAACCACGTTGGGAACGCCCCGCTTGCGAAGCTCCTGCTCCAAAAGAAGGACAGCCTCCTTGGTGTGACCGTAGACGGAGGTGTAGGCAATCACGATGCCCTCGGTCTCGGGGGTGTAGCTGGACCACAGGTCGTAGAGCTTAATATAGTGACCCAGATTCTCGTTCAGCACCGGGCCGTGGAGGGGGCAGATGGTCTGGATGTCCAGGGTGGCGGCAACCTTCAGGATGTTCTGCACCTGCTTGCCGTACTTGCCCACAATGCCGATGAAGTAACGCCGGGCCTCGTCGTCCCAGGGCTCGTCGGCGTCCAGAGCGCCGAACTTGCCGAAGCCGTCGGCGGAGAAGAGCACCTTGTCATAAGCATCGTAGGTCATCATCACCTCGGGCCAGTGGACCATGGGAGCAAAGGCGAAGGTGAGGGTGTGCTTGCCCAGAGACAGGGTGTCCAGATTCTTGACCTCCAGGGTGTTTGCCATCACCAGATTGGGGAAGAACTGGTGAATCATCACGAAGGTCTTGGCGTTGCCCACCACGGTGACCTGGGGCCAGGCGTTCACAAAGGCCTCCACGGAAGCGGCGTGGTCCGGCTCCATGTGCTGCACCACCAGGTAGTCGGGGGTTCTGCCGCCCAGAGCGGAAGCGATGTTCTTCAGCCACTCCTGGGTCTTGGAGGCGTCGATGGTGTCCATCACTGCCACCTTGTCGTCCAGAATCACGTAGGAGTTATAGGCCATGCCGTTGGGGACAACATACTGGCCCTCAAACAAATCCACCTCGTGATCGTTGGCGCCCACATAGAAGATGGTATCGGTTACTTTCTTCAGCATAAAAGCTGTCCTCCTTAGAATAATGTCACATTCAGTATAGCAGATAAGCCCTTTTTTCGCAATAGGTTTTGCAAGAAATGGTAATAATTCTTATTCTTATTTTTCTTGCCGTTGACAAGGGGCGAAGTTATGGTACAATGAATTTATCCCAAAGGGCGGCATTTCGCCCCCAGAATCAAGGAGGCCCAGTATGAAAAAATGGATTGCAATGCTTCTGGCCCTGTGCCTGAGCTTCAGTCTGCTGGCGGGCTGCCAGCCCCAAGTGCCGGAAACCCAGCCCACCACCCAGGAAACCCAGACATCCACGGAAACCACAGAGGCTACGGAAGCCACCAAGCCTTCTGAGGACCTGCCCTCGGCGGAGGAACTTCTTGTATACACCCTGACCCAGGAGGAACTAAGCAAGTATTACGCCGATTTGGAAAGCTGCAAGACCATGGCCCTGGAGGGCACCGACCGGGAGGGCCTGGAAGCCCTGAGCGACTCTCTGGATGAACAGTACGAAAACATCCAGAAGCAGCAGACCATCGCCTTTGTGAACTACTCCCGGGACCAGACCGACGAGGAAGCTACACAGCTTCACCTGGACGCCACGGACAAGCTGACGAAGGCTTATGACGCCATGATGCTCATGCTCCGGGAGGTGAACGCCTCGGAAAGCCCCATCAAGGACGTGCTGTTCGAGGACTGGACGGAAGAGGACCTGAAAATGCTCTCCGCCTACACCTCCGAGATTGCCCAGCTGGAAAAGGAGAACGAGGAGCTGGTGGTGCAGTATCAGGCTCTGTCCCAGGAGGAGCTGGCTGAGGGCATTATCCCCCTGTATCAAAAGCTCATCGCCAACAACAACCGCATTGCCCAGATTTACGGCTACGACAACTACTACACCTACGGTTATGATGTGGTATACGCCCGGGATTATACCACCGATACGGTGCAGCAGGCTCGGGATTATGCCATCAAGTACCTGGTGCCCACCGTGCCTGCCATTTTGCAGCAGTTTGCCCTGGGCTTCCAGAGCCTGGACCAGGAGGGACAGCAGGTGGTGGCTGCCTTCATGGAGGGAAGCTACCAGGATACGGATAAGGATTATGTAAATCTCTATATTGACAGCTTGCCGGAGGATTTGCAGGCGGTTATGAACCACCTGTGGCAGTATGACCGGGCTATCTTTGCCGACAGCACCGGTGCCAAAGAGGGGGCTTTCACGGTGAACATCGGGGACGACGCCATCTGCTTCTTCGGCCCCGGCTATGACAGCACTTTGACCCTGGTGCATGAGATGGGCCACTATGCCAGCACCCTGAACCTGGATCTCAATGCCTGTCCCATGGATTTGGCGGAGCTTCACTCCCAGGGTAACGAATGGCTGTTTATGAACCAGGTCCGGGAGGAACTGAACCCCAATGTTTACGCCGTTATCCGGGACTATAAGATGTATATGGATATGTGCACCATCCTGGTGTCCTTCATGGTGGACGATTTCGAGGAGCGGATTTACACCACGGATGTGTCCGGCTACACCCGGGAGGACTTTGACGCCGTGGCGGAGGAGGTCTGCCAGGCTTACGGCGGAGCGGACTTTGTAAACAACTACCTGACGGACTTCCAGTCCTATTGGCGGCTGGTGGTGATGGAGAGCCCGGTATATTATGTAAGCTACGCCATGTCCGATGTGGCGGCCCTGAACCTCTATACCATCGCCTCCCAGGACAGGGAAAAAGCCTATGAAATCTACGGACACCTTCTCAAGGACGTGGATCTGGACCTGGGCTTCCAGGAGAACCTGAAGAAGGTAGGCCTCTCCGGCCCCTTCGATTCGGAGGTTTATGAAGCCATCGCCAAAATGTACGGCGGCTGAGAAAACAGAGATTTGAAAGCAATCAACGAGGAAGAACCCCCAAAACCGGAGGTTCTTCCTCGTTTTTTAAGTTTACCGGTCAAAACCATGGCATTTTCCCAGTAGCACCCGCCTATAGCTCCCTCCGGGAGGGAGCTGGCACGGCCGGGGAGCCCCCGGTGGCCTTCGCCGTGACTGAGGGAGCCTGCGGGCGGTAAGCTGATTGTTTGCTTTTGGGGTGGTACTTGATGGAGGTTGTCGATACCCTATGCCCGTTATATCGGCTGGTTGCCTCCAATGGGCATAGGAAATGGGACAGATTTGGGGAGGTTCCATATCTGGCAATCCAACTGGCTGTACGCCCGCTGGCTCCCTCCGTCTTGGGGCTGCGCCCCAAGCCACCTCCCTCCCGGAGGGAGGTATATACGAAACCTTCTGCAAAGTAACGATACCGGGCAATTTCAGGGAATAGGGAAGAGGGAATATGTAATAAGTTCGTCGGCAGGCCGCCGATACCGGGCGGGTCAGGGAAGGAACGAGTAGTAGAAAGCTATCGTGCGCATTGACAGCGGCGGCACGCCGCAGCTCCCTCCGGGAGGGAGCTGGCACGGCGTAGCCGTGACTGAGGGAGCCGGCGGGCGGTAAGCTGATTGTTTGCTTTGGGATTGGTACTTGCTTATAACTGCCGATACCCTATGCCGATTTTACCGGGTGGTTGCCTCCAATGGGCATAGGAAATGGGATAGCTTTGGGGAGGTACCATCTCCGGCAGTCAAATGGGCTATGCTCCCGCTGGCTCCCTCCGACTTGGGGCGAAGCCCCAAGCCACCTCCCTCCCGGAGGGAGGTAGGCAGGTTATCATTTGAAGTGCAACACCCGCAAAAATAAAAGGAGACAATATACGCCCCAAGGTGTAAAATGTAGTTACCATACCAACATAGACACGGAGGGGAGTATATT
>DVFK01000116.1 GCA_018713285.1 Candidatus Faecousia excrementigallinarum | reverse complement strand
ATCCAGATATGCTTATCTGTATATCTTGCCATTTTTTATAGTTTTTTTAATTTTTAAACTATATCCTATCATCTACACATTTGTCCTTAGCTTATGCGACATGGACCTGCTGTCCGGCGACCTGACCTACGTCGCCTGGGAGAACTACAGCCGTCTGCTCCATTCGGAATTCTTCTACCGCTCTATCGGAAACACCCTGCTGATTTGGATAATGTCTATCATTCCCCAGCTTACTCTGGCGTTTCTGCTGGCAATGCTCATGAGCAACAAGTGGCTGCGGGGCAGAGCGATTTTCCGGAATGTCTACTTCTTCCCTAATCTGGTTACCTCTGTTACCATCGGCCTGCTCTTCGGCACCATGTTCAGTTATCCCGGCGGCGCCATCAACAATGTGATGTCGGTACTGGGCCTGGAGCCGGTGGACTTCCAGAATAACCCTATGCTGGCCCGGATGGTTATCGCCATCGCCATCTGCTGGAAGAACTTTGGCTTTAATATCATCTACTTCACTGCCGGTATCAACTCCATCTCCAACGAGGTTCTGGAAGCCGCCAGCATTGACGGTGCCGGCTGGTGGCAGAAGGTCACCAAGATTACGGTACCCCTTATGAAGCCCATTTTGATTTATGTGATGGTAACCTCCATCATCGGCGGCCTGCAGATGTTTGACGAGTCCAAGCTGGTGTTCCAGAGCGTGCCCGGCGATGCCACCACCACCATGATCAAGTATATGTACGATTCGGCGTTCGTCCGGTTCCAGTTCGGCTACGGTGCCGCCTGTGCCTATGTGGTGTTCCTGATTATCATGTTCTTCAGCGCCATTGCCATGTGGATTACCCGGGACCGGGATAAGGAGAAGCCGGTTAAGACCAGCCGGAGAAAGGATATGGTGAAGGCATGAATACAAAAACCAATGTCAACGCCCTAGTGTTTCGCCGGAAGCTGGTTCACGGCCTGCTGATTGCCTTCTGCTCTCTGGTGGCCATAACCGCCTTTTACCCCTTCTTCGTCATGATCGTCTCCAGTACCCATGACAACTTCAACATCGTATCCAAAATCAACCTTCTGCCCGGCAGTCACCTTGCAGAGAACTATGAGCGGCTGACCCGGAACATGAATATTCTGACGGGTATCAAGAACAGCATTATCCTCTCCGTGTCTGTAACGGTGGTGGAAACCTACTTCACGGTTATGACCGCCTACGCCTTTGCCAAGTTCCGTTTCCGGGGCCGCAGTCTTCTGTTCGGCGTGATTCTGGTGTTTATGATGCTGCCGGGCCAGCTGGGCATCATCGGCTTCTACAAGGAAATCCAGGCCCTGAAGATGATGAACTCCTACCTGCCTCTGATCATCCCCACCATCGCCAACTGCTTTGCGGTGTTCTTCTACAAGCAGTACATGGATACCTCTCTGCCGTCGGAGCTGATTGAGGCCTCCATCATGGATGGCTGCAAGGAAATCCAGATTTTCCACAGCATCGTCATCCCGCTGGTGAAGCCGGCTATGGTGACCCAGGCAGTGCTTACCTTCATCGGAACCTGGAACAGCTACCTGAATCCTTTGATTCTGCTCAATAACAAAGAAAAGTTTACCCTGACCCTGATGATTGCCACGGTGCGGGACGCCACCAACGCCGACTACGGCGCTCAGTACCTGGGCATGGTGATTTCCGTCATTCCCACGGTTATCATTTACTGCTTCGGCTCCAAGACCATTATGGAGAAGATTACCGTCGGCGCAGCCGTAAAGGGCTAAACTGGTTCACTGGGACTTAAGGTCCTTTTGAAAACAACCGGAGTGAAAGACACTTTGGTAAAAAAGAAATTAGGAGGAACGAAAAATGAAAAAACTGCTTGCTCTGCTTTGCAGCCTGGTTATGGTAGTGGCCCTGTTTGCCGGCTGCGCCCCCAGCCAGGAAGGCGGCAACGACACCACCGCTGCCACCACCGAACCTACCGGTGACAGCACCACCGCTGCCACCAACCCCGAGGATGTCACCGGCACCCTGACCTACTGGACCTACACCGACAACGCCTACCAGCTGACGGAGGAGTTTGCCAAGGTGTACCCCAATGTGACCATTGACGTGCAGGTCTTCGGCGGCGACGAGTACAAGACCAAGATCCTGACCGCCCTGCAGGACGGCACCAATGTGCCCGACATCTTCGACCTGGAAGAGGGCTATGTGTACGAGTTCCTGGACAGCAGCGTGATTGCCGACCTGTCCTACATCGACATCGAGTCCCTGACTGCCAACTACTTTGATTACCAGCTGGCTTCCATGAAGGATTCCAACGGCAACTTCAAGTGCCTGACCTTCATGTCCAACCCTGTCTGTTTCTGGTACCTGCGGGATGCCTGCGAGCAGTGGCTGGGCACCTCCGATCCTGCTGAGATCTCTGCCATGATCACCTCCTGGGAGGATATGCTGGCTCTGCAGGAGAAGGTTTACAAGGAGTCCAACGGTGAGGTTTCCGTGTTCGGCACCATCTCCGAGATGCCCAAGGTTTCCGCTTTCTCCTTCGATCCCCTGGTGCAGAATGGCCAGCTGGTCATCAGCGATGACTGGATGGGCCTGATTGACGATATGCGTACATTCTACGAGAGCGGCTATGACCCCGAGTACGGCTCCTGGAGCGGTGAGTGGGCCACTGCCTGGAACACCGGCAAGCTGCTGTTCCGCGCCATGCCCTCCTGGGACTACTTCACCGACTGGGAAACCAACACCGGCAATGTAGGCCTGGCAGTTCCCTTCCTGTCCTCCTTCGAGGGCCAGACCTGCCTGTGCGTGTACGACAAGTCCCCCAACAAGGAGCTGGCCGGCCTGTTCCTGTCCTTCGTGGCTTCTGACGAGTTCCAGATTGCCAACATGGAAGTGAACAACCAGGTGCCCGCCAGCAGAACCGCCATTGAGAAGATGGCTGAAGGCTACACCAATGAGGACTTCGGCGGCCAGAACCTGCTGGCTACCTACGGCGAGATTCTGGAGAATGTGGAGGCTATCACCCCCGACAAGTACACCAGAGCCGTCCAGAACCTGTTCCAGAAGTACGCTTCCAACGGAATCAAGGAAGGCCAGACCAACGATGAGATTGTTGCCAACTTCAAGGCTGCGCTGGCTGACCAGTACCCCGAGGTTGTAATCAACTGATGCCAAACCGCCGGTGTATCGGGGCCGACCCGATACACCGGCACCTGCATAATCCTCTGAAAGATTCTCCTGATACCGCCTGCCGGATTCCACCTGGGGCTTTGTCCGGCGGGGACGGATGAAAAGTTCCTCATTTTCTGCACAAATCGTATAGGTCCCAGGAAAATAGAGAATAAAAATTGTAAGATTAGCGGGAATTTCGTTGGTGTTACTGGAAAAATGTGGTATATTATACCCGTAGTAACCACTGTCAGTACCTTGGACAGAAAAAACAACAGGGAGGCAATTACCATGGACGATCACCAGACCCAACTGAAAAATATCAATCGAAGAACCGTACTCAACTACATAAGAAAGCATACCCACGCCACCAAGGCAGGACTGGCTTCTGCTACGGGCTTTACCTTCGCAGCAGTAAAAAAGATTCTGGATGAGCTGGAAAACCAGGGGCTTGTCCGGTTTGCCTGCATTGAGAAAAAGGCAGTGGGGCGTAACTCTGCAATGTATGAAATCAATCCGGATTTCGGATACATGATTTCTTTATATATGAACCGCAAGGAAATCCATGTGGCGGTGGTGAACCTGGGGCGAAAAATTGTGGCTCGCCGGCGGATTCCCATGGAAAACCGCTGCCTCTCCCAGAAAGAGCTGATTGAGCAGCTGCTGGACTCTGTCCAGGAGGTTATGAAGGAGGCAGGCGCAGCCCGGGAGAAGTATGTCGGTGTGGGCATCGGGGTCCCCGGCCCCATTGATATGGAGCAGGGAATGGTTCTGACACCTCCCAATATGCCCATGCTGCACTATCTGCCCCTGCGGGATATTTTGCAGTCCCGGCTGGGGCTGCCGGTGTATCTGCACAAGGATACCAATGTGATTGCCCTGGGAGAATTCTGGAACGAGGAGGGCCGGGGCAGCGAGAGCCTGTTCTACCTGGACGTGGACATGGGTATCGGCAGCGGCATGATAACCAATGGCAAAATCAATGCCGGTGCCGAGGGAAAAGCCGGAGAGTTCGGCCATGTGACCATCGACCTGAACGGCCCGGTATGCAAATGCGGCAATCGGGGCTGCCTGGAAGCTATGGCCTCCGGGATTGCTGTTTTGCGGGACTTCAAGGCGGAACTGGAGAAACATCCGAATCACCCCCTGTATCCCCGGCGGGAATGTCTGGAAATCGGGGATCTGGCCCAGGCGTATCGGGATAAGGACATGATTGCGGTGCCCATTATCAACCGGGCGGCTTTCTATGTGGGCATTGGGGTGGCCAATGTGATTAACCTGCTGGACCCGGAAAAGGTGGTGCTGGGCGGCTTGTTCCTGCGGGACTTTGAAAGCAGCTACGAAATCATCACCAATGTGGCTGTTCAGCGGATGATGAAAAATGGCAATGGCCGCAATATTGTGAAATCCCAGCTGGGCGCCGATGCCGGCGTCATCGGCTGTGCGGAAGTGGTGATTGACCGTTTCTTTCAGGAGGCGGTCAACGGAATCTGGGCGAAGAACTGACCCAAGGAGGCAAAATCTTATGACAGAGAAAACAGAGCTTACGGTGGCAAATATGGAAAACTGCGCGGTTACGGCAGAGCAGTCAGAAGGCGTCTGGCTGTACCGGGTGCAGGTAACAGACGGCAAAGCCGTTCTGGGGAATGGAGCATTGGACGCCAGCCTGGATACGGATGCCAGCAGCCAGGTGGGACGGTTTTCCCTGTCACTTCCTGCTGCCGGTGCCATGACGGCGGTCTATCAGCACAAGACCTGGTGGCTGCGGCCTGCCTTTGTAACCGGGCCGGAGCAGGTGCCGGAGCGGACCCAGCTTCTGCTGTGGCAGCAGGATGGGGTGTATTGGGCGGCGGTTACTGTGTGCGACGGCGTACTCCGGGGAGATTTTTCCGGAGAGGCGGAGGGCGTGACTCTG
Organism: Candidatus Faecousia excrementigallinarum; assembly: GCA_018713285.1. GTDB lineage: Bacteria > Bacillota > Clostridia > Oscillospirales > Oscillospiraceae > Faecousia > Faecousia excrementigallinarum. Next base: position 19,485 of record DVFK01000116.1, on the reverse strand, counting down.
TCTCTTTCCGCCAACGGCTGCCCGGCAGACAGCAATTCCCACATTGTGGCGGCGGTCAATTGCGGCGCCGATCCCTATGCATGCATAAAGGAAATGGTGGCAGCGGTATGCCGCCGGCTGGGAAAGACCTATATGCTTCGGGAGAACAAAACCTTCCCCCAGATGTTCCGCAGCCTGGGCTGGTGTACCTGGGATGCCTTCTACCACAAGGTCAATGAGGCGGACATTCTCAAAAAGCTTCAGCAGCTGAAGGACCTTCAGGTACCGGTGCGGTGGATGCTGATTGACGACGGCTGGTCCGATGCAGACTACCCCAACCGGAAGCTGAAGGACTGGACAGCAGACAAGGAAAAATTCCCCCAGGGCCTTAGCCATACGGTGAAGGTTGCCAAGGAGGCGTTTGGTCTGGAGCAGGTGGGTGTGTGGCACGCCCTTATGGGCTACTGGACCGGCCTGGCTCCCGATTCTCCCATCTTCCGGAAATGGCAGGACAAGCTGGTTCACCGGGGACAGGACGATGTGCTGGAACCCCGGGAGGAAACCTATTTTGACTTCTACAACGGCTGGCACAGCTACCTGGCAGACAAGTGCGGCATTGATTTTGTAAAGGTGGACGGCCAGGGCAGCGGTTCTCTGTATTATAAAGGTATGGCGGATTACAACCGGTCCGCCGGGGGATGCCTGCGGGCGCTGGAGCGGTCCACGGATGCCCATTTTGGTGGGAATCTGGTAAACTGCATGGGCATGGCGCCGGAGAACCTCTGGCTCCGGGGACACTCCCCGGTAGCCCGCAGCAGCGATGACTTTGTGCCTCAGGTTCCCCGGGGCTTCCGGGAGCACGCCCTGCAAAACAGCTTCAACACCTTGCTTCACGGCCAGTTCTACTGGGGTGACTGGGACATGTTCTGGAGCAGCCACGTGGAGAGCCGCCAGAATTCCGTGCTTCGGGCAGTAAGCGGCGGCCCGGTTTACATCAGTGACCCCCTGGACGGTACCGATCCCACCAATATTATGCCCCTGGTTGGGAACAACGGCAGGCTTCTGCTCTGTGATGATGTGGGTGTGCCCACGGCGGACTGCCTGCTGACAGACCCCAGGAGCAGCAAAAAGCTTTTCAAGGTGTTCAACCGGTATGGGGACGGCTATGTGGTGGCGGTTTTCAACCTGGATGAGGAGAACGAAACCTGCTGCGGCACCCTGGCGGTGGAGGATATTCCCCAGCTGGGGGGCAAGCAGTGGCTGGTGTACCGGCACTTTGCCGGGAGCTGCACCCCTCTGAAGCCGGGACAGCCGGTGGAGCTGACTCTGGAAGCCCAGGATGCAGAGCTTTTGCTGGTGCTGCCCCGCAGACCCGGCGGCCAGATTCTGGGCGATCCGGCAAAGTACCTGTCTACCTGGGTGGTGCAGAGTCAGCAGGTGGAGGGAAATACCCTCACCGCTGCCCTGGCAGCCTGCGAGAGCTTCCTGTTTGTGGCAGAGAAGCCGGTGAGCCAGGTGCTGGTAAACGGACAGGCTGTGGAAGTAACGCCCCGGGCAGGCTGCTATCAGGTTCCCGGAGATACCGGGCCTATGGCCGTGGAAATTGCCTTTGGAGAATAAATCGCTATGGCAGTCATTGGAATGGATATCGGAACCACCTCCATTTGCGGCGTGCTGCTGGATGAATCCGGCAGCCGCCCCCTTCGGGTGGAAAAAATAAACCATGGGTTTCTGGATGGAAGGATTTACACCCAGGACCCGGCGGCCATCGCCGCCACCGTCCGCAGCCTGGTGGACAGATTGTGGCAGGAGAACGTGACAGATATTGGCATTTCCTGCCAGATGCACGGGATTCTGCTCTTGGACAGGGAAGGAAAAGCCTTGTCCCCCCTGTATACCTGGAAAAATCCCTTTGGAAATTATCCCCGGGGGCAGGAGACTTATGCCGAATACGTCCGGGGGATTACGGGAGGCAATGAGATTTCCGGAAGAGGTGTGGTAACCGCCCTGTACTTGCAGGAGCAGGGACAGATTCCGAAAGATACCGCTTGGGTGTGCACCATCGGCGACTATGCGGCTTTGCAGCTTACGAAAACCGCCTTGCCCCGGATGAATGTGACTATGGCGGAGAGCCTGGGGTGCTTTGATACGCAGGCGGGGGACTTCCGGCGGCAGACCTTGAAGGATTTGAGGCTGAACCCGGATTGGTTTCCCCGGGTAAGCCGGGAGGACCAGGTCTTGGGTACCTACCGGGGGGCTGGGGTTCATAGTGCCCTGGGGGACAATCAGTGTAGTTTTTTGGGCAGCACATGGGATTTTACCGGAAGTGTGCTGCTCAATGTGGGTACAGGGCAGCAGGTGTCCTGCTATGCCCCCCGATACCTGCCGGCATCCGGCGTGGAGGTGCGCAGCTTCTTTGATCTGGGTTACCTGTATGTGGGGGTATCCCAGAACGGCGGAAAAAGCTACGAGCGTTTCGTCCGGCTGGTGGAGGACGTGGTGCGTCAATGCACAGGATTGGAAATTGACGGTTACGAAGCCCTGGACAGACTGTGGCAGCGGCACCGGAGGGAACATGGGCCCCTTCAGGTGATTCCGGCAATCTACGGAGAGCTGGAAGGTCTGAAGCCGGGAACCCTCCAGATTGGAGACATCCGGGAGGAGCAGGACTTCGGGGATTTGCTGGAAGGCTATGTCCGGGGAATGGCCCGGGAGCTGCACCGGCTGTACCTGGCCATCCCGGAGGAAATCCGCCGGGAAAAGACGAAATTTTATGGAGCCGGCAGTGGAATCGTGAAAAACCGGATTCTGCGGCAGCTGACCCAGGAGGCGTTTGGGATACGGCTTCTGGAAGAGGAAAGCCCTGAGGCGGCAGCTTCCGGTGCCGCCGGCTATGTGAGGATGATGAAGAAATGAAAGTCATTGCAGGTATTGACATTGGCGGCACCAAATGTGCCATTACCTTTGCCCAGGTGGAGGAGAAGGGAACCTTCCGGTTTCTGGATAAGGTAAAGGAGCAGACCATCCGGGACGATCCCCAGAAGGCCATCGGACGCTTTGTGGAGATCATCGGGGATAAGTGCAGGGAGAACCCCCAGTGGGAGCTGGCGGCGATTGGTATTTCCTGCGGCGGTCCTCTGGATTCCCGAAAGGGCTTGATTCTGGCACCTCCCAACCTGCCCCAATGGGATCAGGTGGACATCTATACCCCCTTGCGGGAGGCCTTCGGGGTGCCGGTGGCCATGGAGAACGATGCCAATGCCTGCGCTTTGGCGGAATGGTACCAGGGCGCCGGCGTGGGGACAGAGAACATGGTGTTCCTTACCTTTGGCACCGGCATGGGGGCAGGCCTCATTCTGGGCGGGAAGCTTTACTCCGGTACCAACGACATGGCCGGAGAGGTGGGGCACATCCGCCTGGCAGACGAAGGCCCTCTGGGCTATGGAAAGAACGGTTCCTTTGAGGGCTTTTGCAGCGGTGGCGGCATAGCCAATCAGGGCCGGGAAGAGGTCGTGGAGGCAATGCGCAGAGGTAAGAAGGTTGGGTTCTGCCGGGATATGGAGGACCTTCCCAATGTAACAGCGGAGCGAATTGCCCAGGCTCTTCAGGAGGGGGACCCTTGTGCAAAGAAAATCTTTGCCCAGGTGGCCCGACGGCTGGGGCAGGGCCTGTCCATTCTCATTGACATTCTCAATCCCCAGATGATTGTCATTGGCAGCATTTATGCCCGGCAGGAGGCGGTGCTCCGGGACACTATGCTGAACATTATCCGGCAGGAAGCCCTCTGCCAGAGTGCGAAGGTGTGTAAAATCTGTCCCCCCGCCCTGGGAGAGCGGATTGGAGATTACGCTGCCATCACCGTGGGGCTTATGCAGCTGCCCCGGAAAAGCTAAGAGGTGGATACCATGAAACTGCTGAAAAATGTTTATCAGGTGGCAGGTCCCAGCCTGTCCCATCCCTTTGATGCCACGGCTTACCTGGTGGCAGACGAAAAGGGCTTCTATATGATTGACTGCGGAACCCCGGAGGGTTTTGAGAAAATCCAGGAGAATATCCGCTCCCTGGGGCTGAACCCGGGGGATATCCACACCATTCTGGTGACCCACGGCCACTATGACCATGTGGGAGCCGGGTATCTGTGGAAGGAAAAATACGGCTGTAAGATATCCGTTCACCCCCTGGACAGAAAACAGGTGGAAACCGGCGACCCGGAGATGACTTCCGCTTCCTTACTCTATGGCAAGGTGCCGGTACCGGTGGCCGTGGACGGGGAACTGGAGGAGGGGATGACCTTCCCGGTTAAGGACGGAAGCCTTCAGGTGCTTCACACCCCGGGCCATTCCATGGGCTCCGTCAGCTTTGTGCTCCGCACCCCAGAGAGTGTCATCCTCTTTGCCGGAGATGCGGTCTGGGGCGGATTCAGTGAGAAAATCGCCTCCAGCGAGGCCCATTGGCGAACCACTCTGGACAAGCTCACATCCCAACACTTTGATTACTATACCTTTGGACACATCGGACCCCAGCTGCTGGCAGATGCAGACCGGCGTCTGCTGGATGCAAAGCTGCAATTTGCCAACTACTATAACCCCTGGTTCAAACGGTTCGACATACACTATCAGTTCTGAAAAAAGAAAGGGCAGACAGCTATGAAAAATCACATCATGCTCATCACCTATCCCGACAGCTTCGGCAAGAACCTGCAGGAGCTGAACCATGTGCTGCACACCTATTTTCCCAAGGAAATCGGCGCCGTGCACATCCTGCCCTTCTACCCCTCCTCCGGGGACCGGGGCTTTGCTCCCATTGATTACCGCCGGGTCTCCCCGGAGTTCGGCACCTGGGATGACATTGAGACAATTTCCCGGGACTATGAGATTATGGCGGATTTTATGATTAACCACCTGTCCAAGCGGTCGGAGGAATTTCAGGACTTTGTGAAAAAGCATGACGATTCGGAATATGCCCACCTGTTCATGCGCTTCAAGGACTTCTGGGAGAACGGCTTCCCCACGGAGGAGGAAATCGCCCTGCTGAACAAGCGCAAGCCCTGCGCTCCCTGCGTGGACATCGACTTTGCCGACGGCACCACGGAAAAAATCTGGTGCACCTTCGATGAGGAGCAGATGGATCTGGACCTGCGCAGCGAGGCGGCCTGGAAGTTCGTGGAGCGCACCCTCCGGGAGATTACCAGCCACGGTATCCCCCTGATCCGGCTGGATGCCCTGGCCTTTGCTACCAAACGCCCCGGCACCACCTGCTTCTTCCTGGAGCCGGATTTCTGGCAGCTCATTGACCGGGTGCGGGATATGCTGGAAGGCACCGGGGTGGAGCTGCTGCCGGAGATTCATGACCACTATACCAAGCAGCTGAGCATTGCCGACCATGGCTACTATGTTTATGACTTTGTGCTGCCGGTGATGGTGCTCCACACCCTCTACACCCACAGCAATACCCGGCTGCTCCACTGGCTGAATATCTGTCCCCGGAAGCAGTACACCACCCTGGACACCCACGACGGACTGGGCACGGTGGATGTGGTGGACTTGCTCACCAAAGAGGAGCTGGATTCCGTGATTCGCAAAACCGAAGACTACGGCGCCAACTTCAAGTGGGATTACAGCAAGGACTCCCAGGGAGCAAAGGTGGTTTACCAGATCAACTGCTCCTACTACTCTGCGGTGGGGGAGAATGACCAGGCGTATCTGCTGGCCCGGGCCATTCAGTTCTTCACCCCCGGCATTCCCCAGGTGTACTACATGGGACTGCTGGCAGGCCCCAACGACTATGAACTGATGGAGCGGACCCACTATGACCGGAACATCAGCCGTCACAACTACACCCTGGAAGAAATTGATGAGGCGGTTCAAAAGCCGGTGGTGCAGAAGCTGTGCAAGATGATGCGCTTCTACAATGCCCACCCGGCCTTCTCCGGGGAGATGAGTCTGCCTCCCCAGGAGGAAGGGGAACTGAAAATCCTCTGGGAAGGAAATGGGGACAAGGTCCTGCTGGAGGCGGACCTGAATACCTGTGATTTTACCATCTCCTACTGGGAGAACGGAGAGAAAAAGCCTCTGGAGCTTTAACAGGAGGATTCCTATGAATACTGCGCAGCAGCTGCCCATTCTGGAAAATGTGGACACGGTGATTTTGGGCAGCTCCGGCCCGGCAGTGGCGGAGGCGCTGAGCCTGGCGGAAATGGGATGTAAGGTGGTTCTGGTCACTTCCCGGTCCTGCCTGGGGACGGAGGAACTGACCCTCCATGCACCTTTGGATACCCTGCCGGACAACCGGAAAAAGCAGCTGGAGGCAAGCTGCCGGAGTGCTGGGATCACCCTCCTTTACGGTGTATGGGTGGTGGACCGGACACCCCGGGAGGAAGAGAAAATTCTGGTGCGGCTGGCAGGGAAGTTCGGCTTAGCCGGGATTCTGACCTGCCGGGTGGAGGATTTCCGGGAGGAATTGGGAGATATTACCTACCGGGCCTGGCTCACCTGCCGGGAAGCGCCGGAGAAGCCCCGGATTCTGGAAACAGAAAATCCGGCGGCTGAGGAGCCCTCTCTGGCCCGGCGGCTGCTGGGAGCCCGGATGGCCCTCCTTCACCGCTATCAGGCGGAAGGCCTGGAAGAAAAGTGGCGGCTGGGCCGCTTTGCCCTCCGGGGATCGGGACAGAAAAAATACCCGTCCCGGGAGGAAAAGATTTTGGAAACCCACCGGGTTTTGTCCCTGCAAGACCCCAGCCGGGAGGAACGGTACCCTGTTTTGACCATGGACAATACCATGGAGGGGCGGGAAGCTTCCTATGATGTGGTGGTAGCCGGGGGCGGAACTGCCGGATGTATGGCGGCCCTGGCGGCTGCCCGGGGGGGCTGCCGGGTGGCTCTGGTGGAGCCGGGCTATGCCCTGGGAGGTACCGGCACCATAGGCGGCGTAAGCGCTTATTGGTTCGGAACCCGGTACCGGGATACAGACGAGGTGGATCGGCTGGTAAAGGCTCTGACTCCCCAAAAGGATTGGAAGGACCTGCCTGGCCTTTGGGGCCCGGTGGACAGCTGGAACCCGGATATCAAAGCCACGGCTTTGCTAAAACTTCTGGTGGAAGCCGGGGTGGAGGTATACCTGGGCACGGTGGCCTTCGGCATCTGGGAGGCAGATAACCGCCCTGCCGGTGTGGCTGCCGCAGGGGAGGACGGCGTGCGGTTTCTCCGGGGAACCTATCTTCTGGATGCCACAGGCGACGGCGATCTGGCGGTGTTTGCGGGAGCCGACTTCCAATATGGTAACGACTGGGACTGCCTGACCTATTGGGCCTCCCTGGCCCAGTATCCCCGGGCAGATACCTACCGCAACAATTTCAGCGCCATGATGTGCCTGGATGACCCCCTGGACTATACCCGTTTTGTCCTGGAGGCCCGGCACTTTGGGGAAGGTCTTTTCGACCACGGCAGCTGCGGGGTTGTCCGGGAGAGCCGGCACATCCGGGGCAAGACCTGGCTGACCCTGAAGGATTTGATCTGCCACACCCATTTTCCGGATACCTTATATACCTGCTATTCCAACTACGACCCCAAGGGCAAGGTAACGGCGGACATGGTCTACTGCGGTGCCCTGCCGCCCCAGACGAAAATGGAGATTCCCTTATCTGCCCTGACTCCGGTGACGCCGGAAGGAAACCGGATTCCGGGGCTGTATGTTCTGGGCAAGGCCATCAGCGCCTCCCACGATGTGTTTCCCAGTATTCGGATGCAAAAGGATCTGATGCATCAGGGAGCGGTGATGGGAAACCTCATTGCCCATTGCCGGAAGCTGGGGGTGACCCCGGAGGCGCTGCCACCGGAACAGCTTTCCCGGTTGACGGAATCCTTCTCCGGTGACCCCTGTTATGCTCCGGCGGCGGGAAGCCGAAACCCGGAGGACTGGATAAAAGCCCTGTCGGGAAAGGTACGCACCCACTGGGTGGATGCAGGCTTTACGGACTGCGAGAATGACCGCCAGCCCTACCTGGAGCTGATGTGCGCAGGAAGGGAGAAGGTGCTGCCGCTCATTGAGGCGTCACTGAAATCTGGGGCGGATGGAAAGGCCCGTCCCTTCCTGCTGCGGCTGTCCCTTTGGCACGGAAGCGAGACTTATTGCCAGGAATTTGTAAAGGATTTGGAAAACAGACTGGCAGGGGACACCCTGCCGGAGCGTACCGGCCCCACTACCTGCGTTCAGCTCCTGCCGGACCACGGCGTGATGCCGGAGCCGGTATATGATCTGAACTTGCTGGCCTGTGTGCCGCCCCGGTGGTGTGAAGGCCCATTTTCTATGGTTTTCTCCCGGATTGTCCGGGAAAAACGGGATTATGAAAGCATTTCCCAGGGGATTTTCCCCTATTTGGAGAGCTTCGCCTTTGTGGCGGAGCGAAACGGAAGTGAAAAGCTTCTGGACTGGCTGGAGGCGCTTTCGGAGCTTCCCGAGCTGGCAAAGGCGAAGGAATTGCCCCGGGGAAATTTGCTGAAGGAGCGGCTTTTGATGCTGCGCTACCTCATGTACCGGGCCCTGGCAGCCAACGGCAGAAAAAAGGGTTATGAAGGGCTGCTTGCCTGCCTGAACCTGCCCCAGCTGCCTCTGAGCCACAGTGCCCGGCAGAGCCTTATGGCGCTTACGGGCGTAAAGACGGGGTACGAAGCATGGCTTGCCCGGCAAAGCACCCTGCCCCAAAAGAGAATCACCACCAAAACCTTCTGACCCCAGGCCGGAAGCACCCACGGAGGGATACTATGAAAGACTTATACATGATTGGCAACTCCCACATCGACCCGGTGTGGTTTTGGACCTGGGAGGAGGGGATGCAGGAGGTCAAGGCCACCTTGTCCTCCGCCCTGGACCGGATGGAGGAATATCCGGAGTTTCGGTTCACCTGCTCTTCCACCGCATTTCTGGAGTGGATTGAGCGGATTGATCCGGAGTTGTTCTCCCGGCTGAAAGAGCGGATTCAGGAGGGACGGATGGAGCTGGTAGGGGGCTGGTTCATCGAACCGGACTGCCTGCTCCCCTGCGGCGAGGCCTTTGTCCGCCACGGACTTTACGGGCAGCACTATTTGCAGGAGAAGCTGGGTGTCCGCTGCCATATCGGCTTTAATATTGACAGCTTTGGACACAGCGGCGCCCTGCCCCAGATTCTCTCCAAGTCCGGCATGGACACCTATGTGTTCATGCGTCCCCGAATCCAGCAGTCCCTGTTCTGCTGGGAGGGGCCGGACGGCAGCCGGGTGCAAGCCCTGTGCCTGCCGGGGGAGTACACCACCTGGTTCCACGACCCCACGGTGAAAAACATCCAGGACACCCTGGACCGGACACCCCAGTGGGATAAGATGGCGGCTTTTTACGGGGTGGGAGACCACGGCGGCGGCCCCACCAAGGCAAATATCGAGAGCATCCGCAGTCTGAAGGACAGCTTCCCGGATACCCGGCTTCACTTCGACACCCTGGATACCTTCTTCCGGGAGGCAGATACGGAAAATCAGCCCACCCTTACCGGGCCCTTTGAAAAAATCAACCCCGGCTGCTACAGCATTGATGCTCCCTTCAAGCACCTGTACCGTCAGACGGAGCAGCGGCTTATGGAGGCGGACCGGCTTATGGGTATGGTGCAGCTGGCAGGAGGCGGCTGGATGCCGGAGACGGCCCAGATGAAAAATCTCTGGAAGCTCCTTCTGTTCAATGAATTTCACGATACCTTTGGGGGTACCACCATCCGGGCGGGACGGAACGAGGCCATGATGCAGATGGCTTCCGTCAGCGCTCAGGCGGGAATCATCCGGGGCATCGCCATGCAGAAGCTGTGCCAGCAGATTCCCACCGGGGACTACGGCTTCCCCCTGTTTGTCTGCAATGCTTCCAGCCAGCCCTACCGGGGTCTGGTGGAGGCAGAGCTGGAATGGTTCTGCCAGGACAACCTGAAGCTGATGGATAATAAGGGAAACGAGGTCCCCTATCAGCGGATTCATACCGACGCCAAGGTGCGTCACACCACCCTGGGAGGACGGCGCAGATTCCTGTTCCAGGCAGAGGTCCCCGCCTATGGGGTGCAGGTGTTCTATGTGTCCCGGGATAAGGCCACACTTCTGGAAAACGACCACTTTGAGATTCAGAATCCGGACTGCCTGACCCTGGACAACGGTATCATCCGGGTGTCCTTTGACCCGGCCACCGGCGGCCTTACCCGACTGACCCAGCTGGCAACCGGCTATGAAAGCCTGTCCGCCCCTGTCAGGCTGTGCCTGTACCGGGATGAGCGGGATGCCTGGGGCGGCCGCCAGGGCCGGATTTACGAGGACCGGCAGGTGGCATTCACCCTGGACTCTATGGAGAAAATCGAAAGCGGTTCTCTCCGGGAGGTGATCCGGGTGCGCAGCCACTTTGAGGATACCCGGGCGGAGATGCACTATATTCTGGAAAAAGGTGCAGATGCCTTGCAGGTGGAGCTGCTGCTGCGGTTCAACCACCCCTGGCACCTGATGAAGCTGGCGCTGCCGATGCCGGCCATTGCTTCCACCACCGCCGAAACCGCCTACGGTGTCCATCACCGTCCCTATGAGGCGGAGACGGAGTTCAATATGCACCGGTTCCTGGATGCAGCGGAGGAAAACGGATCCGGACTGACCATTGCCAACGACAGCAAGTACGCTTTCAACCTGGTGGGCAATGAGGTGCGGCTGACCCTCACCCGCAGCGCCATCTTTGCCCAGGGCAACAGCAAAGACTGGTATAACACGGTGGAAACCTACGAGTACACCGACCTGGGAGAGCATCGGGTAAAGCTTCTGCTCCGGCCCCATAAGGCTCCGGCCTCCGGTGCTGACCTGTACGGCCTGGCGGAGCGGCTGACGGTAAAATGCCAGTACCTGATGGACTCGGTACACCGGAATCCCCAGAAGGGGGCAGACATCCGGGAGGGCTTCATTGGGGTGGACAAGGCCAATGTGCGCCCGGTGCTGGTGAAGAAAGCGGAAATCGGGGACGGCATGATTCTCCGGCTGCTGGAGACCGACGGCCTGGACACGGAGGCAACCTTGCGAATCGGAGAAAATACCTTCCCCATCACCCTGGGGCACTATGCCATTGAAACCTTCCGGTTCGAAGCCGGAAAGCTCCAAAGGGTGAACCTGCTGGAGGAGCCTCAGGACTGAGGCGGAAAGGACACATATATGGAAAAGGCAAAGAAAATGCATATGATTGGAAACGCCCATATCGACCCGGTGTGGCTGTGGCGCTGGCAGGAAGGCTTCCAGGAAATCAAAGCCACCTTCCGCTCCGCCCTGGACCGGATGGAGGAGTTTGACGACTTTATCTTCACCTGCAGCGCCGGGGCCTACTACGCCTGGATTGAGGAAAACGATCCTCAGATGTTTGAAGAAATCCGCAGGCGGGTGGCAGAAGGCCGGTGGGTGCTGGCAGGAGGCTGGTGGATTCAGCCGGACTGCAACGCCCCGGATGGGGAATCCTTTGTCCGCCAGGGCCTGTATGCCCAGCGGTACTTCCTGGAGAAATTCGGGAAAATGGCAGAGTTTGGCTACAATGTGGACAGCTTCGGCCACAATGCCATGCTGCCCCAGATTCTGAAAAAGCAGGGAATGGACGGTTATGTGTTCATGCGTCCCGGCCGTCACGAAAAGCACCTGGAAGGGGAGACCTTTACCTGGGAAGCTCCCGACGGCTCCACGGTCATGGCTTACCGGATTCCCTTTGAATACTGCTCCTGGCCCGACCAGCTGGCGGGCCATGTGGAGCGCTGCGCCAACCTGATGAAAGAGGAGGGGGCGCAGATGATGAGCTTTTACGGCGTGGGGAACCATGGTGGTGCTCCCACAGTAAAAAACATCAAGAGCCTGCATGAGATGAATAAGCGGCAGGATCTGCCGGAGCTGGTGCTCTCCTCTCCCGACCGGTATTTCCGGGAGGTACGGGAGAGCGGCAAGGCCCTTCCCAAGGTATACGGAGAGCTGCTGCACCATTCCAGCGGCTGTTACAGCGCTGAGATGCGGATCAAGGCCGCCAACCGCCGCACCGAGGAGAAACTCCAGACAGCGGAAAAGCTGTCGGTTCTGGCCAATGCCCTCCGGGATTACCCCTATCCCATGGAGGAGCTGACCAAGGCCTGGAAAACGGTGCTGTTCAATCAGTTCCATGACATTATGGCCGGCACCAGCATCCGCTCTGCCTGTGAGGATGCCTTGCAGGAGTACGGCTATGCCGCTACCATCGCCGACCACGCAGCCAACGGCGCTTTGCAAAGGCTTACCTGGAGCATTGACATCCCCAAGGAAGAGGGCATGCGGCCTCTGGTGGTGTTTAACCCCAATGCCTTTGAAGCAAAGCTTCCGGTGGAGGTGGAGATGGTCACCCCCAAGCCCCACACGGTGCTACTGGATGAAGAAGACCATGTGATTCCCTACCAGCTGGTGCAGTCTGAGGCGGCTTGTAACGGCAGAAGCCGGATGGTGTTTGTGGCAGAGCTGCCGGCTCTGGGCTACCGGGTATACCGGCTGGCTATCCGGGAGGATATGGAAAATCCCCAGCAGGAGGCAGATACCGCCCTTGCCCTGGAAAATGCCTTTGTAAGCCTAACTATGGACGAGGCCACCGGCGGCATTGCCGCCCTGGAAAACAAGGCCGACGGCACCCAGTTCTTCAAGGCGCCTGCAGCCATCCCGGTGGTGATAGACGACCCCAGCGATACCTGGTCTCACGGGGTGTATCAGTTTGACCGGGAGGCAGGCTCCTTCGCCCTGGAGCGGATGTTCTGTCTGGAATCCGGTTCCGTGCGGAAAGTCACCCGTGCTATCTACCGGTATGGAAAGTCCACCTTACAGCAGGACTTTATCCTCTACCGGGCCCTGCCTCAGGTCTATGTCCGTGTGCGGGTGGACTGGCAGGAACAGCAGAAAATGCTGAAGCTCCGGTTCCCCATGCAGCTGAATTACCTGCGCTGTTCCTACGAGATTCCCTACGGCGTGGTGGGCCGGGAGCCCAACGGCCAGGAGTTCCCCATGGAGAAGTTTATGGATCTGGAGGGCACCAACCCGGGCATGGAAACTGCCATTGCCGGCCTTTCCATCCTGACGGATACCCGTTCCGCCTGCAGCACCCTGAACCAGGAGGCATACCTGACGGTGCTCCGCAGCCCCATTTTTGCCCACCATACCCCCTATGTGCCGGATGAGAACATCACCTATGACTATATGGACCAGGGGAAGAGTGAGTTTACCTATGCCCTGTATCCCCATACGGGCAGCTGGGAGCAGTCCCAGACAGGGGAGCTTTCCCAGACCATGCTGGCCAAGCCCATTGCCCTCTTCGAAACCTATCATCCCGGCGTTCTTCCCCAGAAGGCATCCTTCGCCTCTGTGTCCACCTCTCAGGTGCAGCTGACGGTTCTCAAAGCTGCCGAGGACGGCAAGGGCGTGGTGGTGCGGCTCCGGGAGACCACCGGACAGCCTGCCCGGGCGGAAGTGGCGCTGCCCTTCCTGTCTGCGACTAAGACCCTGACCTTCACTCCCTGGGAAATCAAGACCCTCCGGGTGGATGGAGACACCTGGACAGAGACCAACCTGTTGGAATTGGAGTGATGGTTATGCTGGAAGCGGAAAGAGAAGAATTGTCCCGACTGTGCCGAACCCTGTATGAATCCGGGATTCTTGCGGGCTCCGAGGGAAATGTAAGCATCCGGGGAGGTGATGACCGCCTGGTCATCACCCCCTCCTCCCGGCATAAAGGCAGCCTTGCACCGGAGGATATGCTGGTGACGGACATGTCCGGAAGCCTTTTGGAGGGACAGGGGAGAGTGACCAAGGAATTTCCCCTCCACAAAATGATTTATGAAGCCCGGCCGGATGTGAAATGTATCATCCATGCCCATCCGGTGGCCTGCTGTGCCTACGCCATTGCCGGCAGACCCATCCCGGAGGACTACCTGCTGCAAATGAAGGAGATTGTGGGCAGTACCGCCCTGGCACCCTATGCGCCTGCAGGCTCCCGGGAGCTGGTGGAGGCTGTGCGCCCCTTTGCCGGGAGCTACAATACGATTTTGCTGCAAAACCACGGCCTTTTGTGCTGCGGAAAGAACCCGGAGGATGCCTTGTGCCGCTGTGAAACGGCGGAGCACATTGCCCAATCCTCCATTTGGGCGGAGCTGCTGGGGAATCCCCGGCACATCCGGTAAAAAATTTGGGAGGCAAGTAACATGAAAAGAAATGAGATTCTGGAAGCTTATGCCCGGGCCAACCGGAAGGGCTATGCCCTGGGTTCCTTCTCTCCCCGGAACACGGTGCTGATTTCCGCCGTAGTCCGGGCAGCCCAGAAGAAAAATGCCCCGGTGCTGGTGCAGATTTCCTCCAATGAGCTGAAGTGGTTTTCCCTCACGGCAAAGGAATTTGCCCAGGCCTTTTATCAGGCAGTGGAGGGCGTAACGGTGCCGGTGGTGCTCCACCTGGACCACACCTATGACCCGGAAACCGTGTTTGAAGCCATTGAAGCAGGCTTCCAGTCGGTGATGATTGACGGCTCCAAGCTGCCCTATGAGGAGAATATCGCCCTGACCCGGAAGGTGGTGGAATATGCCCACGACCGGGATGTGGCGGTGGAGGCGGAGCTGGGGAACATCGGCGGCGCCGACAAGCTGGAAACCGGCGGCGACGAAGCCCTTTACACCCTGCCGGAGCAGGTGCCGGACTTTTTGGCCCGTTCCGGATGCGACTCCCTGGCAGTGAGTATCGGCACTGCCCACGGTGTGTATCCCGTAAAGGACCCCAAGATTGACTTTGACCGGCTGAAGAAAATCCGTGCCTTGACCAATGCGCCCCTGGTGCTCCACGGCGGCTCCGGCCTGCCGGCACAGACGGTACACCGGGCCATCGCCCTGGACGGCATCGGCGGCATTGCAAAAATCAACATTGCAACGGACCTGGAGCTGGCCTTCCAGAAGGAGCTGGGGGTGACCAGAATGCCCAACACAGAGCTGCTCCGCCTGCCCCGGGAGGAATTGGAGCGGGGCGCCGCAGCGGTGCAGGCTCTGGTGGAAGACCGAATTGAAAATTATCTTTTTGCCAGCAATCAGGCATAAAAGGGGCATTTACTATGAAAAAACTGGTAATTATCCATACAACCCCTGCCACCATCCCTTCTTTGGGACAGCTGGTGGGGAACCTCTCCCAGCCCTGGCAGGTTGCCAATCTTCTGGATGACAGCATTCTGCCGGAAATCAATCAGACTGGGGCCATTACCCCGGGGGTGCGTGCCCGGCTGTATACCCAGCTGGCCATGGCCCAGACTTTGAAGCCCGATGCCATTTTGTGTGCCTGCTCCTCCATCGGCGGTGTCATTGAGGAGGGCAGCAACTTCTGCTCCGTGCCGGTGCTGCGGATTGACGGCCCCATGGCAGAGGCGGCGGTGAATGCCGGCAGCCGGATTGCCGTGCTGGCAGCCCTGCCCTCCACCCTGGGCCCCACCACGGATCTCATCCGGCGGAAAGCAAAAGCCGCAGGCAAGACCCTGGAGGTTACCTCTCACGTGGTAGAGGGGGCCGGAGCTCTGCTTCAGTCCGGGGACCTGGAGGGGTATGACCGGTTGGTGTCGGCGGAGATTCTCCGCCAGCTGGAAGAAAATGAAATTCTCCTGTTGGCTCAGGCCTCCATGGCCCGGTGCCTGCCGCTGCTGCCGGAGTCTGCCCGGCAGCGGGTGCTGACAAGTCCCGTCAGCGGCATTGCCCAGCTGGAAAAGCTGTGAACCATGGCTATGCAGACCTATATCGGCTTGGACTTTGGCACCACCCATGTAAAGGCGGGGCTGTTTGATGGGGATGGAACCCTCCTCCAGCTGGAGCGGGTTCCCACGCCCACCCAGCCCGACCCTCTGGGCCCTGTGTACGATCCCCGGGAGGTGGCGTCCCTTCTGAAAGAGCTGCTGGGACGGCTGCGGCTGCCCAGCACCCGGCCCCGGGGCATTGTGGTCACGGGTATGGCGGAAGCGGGGCTGGCACTGGAGAAAGCCTCCGGCAATCCCATAAGCCCCATCATCCCCTGGTACGACCGGCGGACCCTTTCCTATGCCCAGCAGGTTACCCTGGAGGCGGACAGGGAGCGGTTTTGCGTCACCGGTCTTCGGAACAGCTTCAAGTACGGCATTTACAAGTACCGCTGGGTGCTGGAGCATGGGAACCACCCGGCAGAGGGAACGGTGTGGCTGTCAGCAGTGGACTATGTGGTGTATCTGCTCACCGGGCAGATGGTGACGGAGCCTACCTTTGCCGACAGAACCTATGCCTATCATCTGGAAACCGGGGACTTTGACCTGTCCTTTCTGGAAAAATGGGGCCTGTCCCGGGAGAATTTTCCCCGGCTTATCCCCTCCGGGGCTGCGGCGGGCAGCTGCTGCCTGCCGGGATGGGAAGGGGTTCCGGTGTGCATCGGTGCCCATGACCATGTGTGCGCCGCCTTCGGCATGGACCAGGCGGCGGGGCAAGGTATCTGCGACAGCTGCGGTACGGCGGAAACCTACCTGGGGCGGCTGGCGCAAAGACCTCTGACCCAAAAGGATTTTGATACCGGCTGCTGTTTCGGCCCCTTTCCCGGCGGCGGCCTGTTCTGGATGGGCAATATCAGCGCCTCCGGGCTGTCGGTGGAGTGGTATCGCACCAAGGGGAGCGGTCAGCTCTCCTATGAGACCCTCAATACCTGGCTGGAGGAAAACCGGGAACCCACTGGAATCCTATACTTCCCGGCCCTCACCGGCCTGGGGACCCCCTGCTGCCGACAGACCTTTCCGGCGACCTTTCTGGGGCTGGAGGCCCACCATGACAACCGGGATATGCTCCGGGCGGTGGTAGAGGGTCTGGGCTACCAGGGACGGCTGGTGCTGGAAGCTGCCGGGGCACCGGAGCTTCCGGTGCTGAGTGTGGGCGGAGCCACGGAAAGCCCCGGTTGGATGCAGCGGAAGGCAGACATTCTGGGGCGGCAGGTGCTGACCCTGGCCCAGAAAGAGGCAACCCTCACCGGTGCCGTGACCCTGATGGTATTTTGTCAGCAGGGAGCGCCGGAGGCGGCCCGATTTGCCCGGGGCATGACCCTGGGTGCCCAATACGCCCCGGACCCCCGGCGGCAGACCCTCTATGAGGAGGGGTACCGCCGCTACCGTCACTGGTACCGGGTAATCCTGGGGGGACTGGAGAAGGAGTGAAACAATGAAAACTTTGGTTGTGGCGGATGACATTACCGGCGCCAATGACATTGCAGTGATGTACGCCAAAAGCGGCCTGAAAACCGTCACCTACACCTGCGGAACCCGGAGCCTGTTCCAGGCCGGGGAGGCGGTGTGCGTGGCGGATACAGACTCCCGGTTTCTGGAACCGGAGGAGGCCTACCGCCGGGTATACGATGCAGTGAAACTGGCCCCGGACTGCGACCGGTATTTTGACAAGCAATGCTCCGTGTTCCGGGGAAACATCGGCGCCGAGTTCGATGCTATGCTGGATGCTCTGGAAGAGGACTTTGCTGTGGTTGTGCCCGGCTACCCGGAAAACGGCAGAACCACCATCAACAGCATCCACTATGTCCATGGGGTAGAGCTTGCCCGGTCCCAGTTCCGGAACGACCCGGTGCATCCCATGAGGGAGTCGGATATGTGCCGGATTCTGGCAAGCCAGACCCGGCGCCGGGTGGGAGCCATTACGGTAGAGGATTTGGATAAAGGAGCCGAGCACCTGAAAAAGGCCCTGGAGCAGGCCCGGCAGACCTATCAGTATGTGATTTTTGACACCCGGGACGAAAAAGACCTGGCCCTCATTGCCCGGGTGATTGCCCGGGAGAAGGTGGTCTGCGGCAGCGCCCAGATCGGCTATTACCTGGGCCTTCAGGAACAGATGGAGCGCCATGAGCCGGTACTGGCGATGGCAGGCAGCCTGACACCCCAGACCATTGCCCAGGTGGCATACCTGCGCCGGCAGGGATTTCCTGTGATAGAACTGGACACGGTGGCGGTAGCGGAAGGTGCCGATGTGCTGGAGGATTTGCTTTCCCGGGCGGAAGCCGGCTTTGACCGGCAGGATCTGGTGCTGATTCACACCACCCAGGAACCGGAAAAGGTGCAAAAAACCAAGGAAAAAGCCCTTGCCCGGGGAATTTCCAATGTGGAAATCTCCGGAAATATCTCCTCTATCATGGCCCAGGCGGCCCGGGAACTGTGCCGACGCCGGGAAATCCGCAAGTGTATCGTGCTGGGAGGAGACACCTCTGCCGCCTTCTGCCGCGCCATGGGGATTACCGGCATGGAAATCGGACAGGAGATTGAGCCGGGGGTACCCCTGCTGAAAAAAACCGGGGAAGATTTCCACTTTGTACTCAAATCCGGCAGTTTTGGCTCGGAGGCCTTTATTGAGAAGGCCTACTGTAAGCTGCTGCCTTTCTGAAAACGGGAGGAATCCAGATGGATATCATGGAGGAACTGATACAGCGCTACCCGGCCTTGTCCGGTTGCGCCCAGGCGGTGACCCAGGCCTCGGAGGCTCTGGTGGAGGCTTACCGCCATGGAGGAAAGCTTTTGGTATGCGGCAACGGCGGCAGCGGCGCAGATGCCGAGCATATCGTGGGGGAGCTGATGAAGGAATTTTACATCCGGCGGCCTCTGAGCCGGGAGGAACGGCAGCGCCTGGAGGCGGTGGATGAAGCCGGAGCCCTGCTGGGACAGCACCTGCAGGGAGCACTGCCCGCCATCCCCCTTACGGGCAGCATTGCTCTTTCCACCGCTTACAGCAACGATGCGGTGCCGGAGCTGGTGTTTGCCCAGCAGGTGTGGGGCCACGGAAAGGCCGGGGATGTGCTGCTGGCTATCTCCACTTCCGGCAGCTCCAAAAATGTTTACTATGCCATTGTGGCCGCCAAGGCCAAGGGCATGGTGGTCATTGGCCTGACGGGCAGCCGGCAGGGGACGATGGATCACATGTGTGATATTTGTATCAAGGCACCGGCGGAGGAAACCTATCAGGTGCAGGAATACCACCTGCCCATCTACCACGCCATCTGCCGTTATGTAGAAGAAAAAATGTTTGCCGGGAAATAACAGGAGGAAACCAATGGAAGAAAAAGCAAAATATCTGGACGAAAGCCTGAGCTTCCAGGAGCGTGCAGCGGACCTGGTCAGCCGTATGACTCTGGAGGAGTGTGCAGCCCAGCTGCTCCACGGAGCCAAGGGCGTACCCCACCTGGGAGTGAAGGACTACAACTGGTGGAATGAAGCCCTCCACGGTGTTGCCCGGTGCGGCATGGCCACGGTTTTCCCCCAGGCCATCGGCATGGCGGCCTCCTTTGACGAGGAGCTGATGGGCCAGGTGGCGGATGTGATCTCCACCGAAGGCCGGGCCAAGTACAACTCCTACCAGAAGTATCAGGATTACGGCATTTACAAGGGCATTACCTTCTGGTCTCCCAATGTGAATATCTTCCGGGACCCCCGGTGGGGCCGGGGCCAGGAGAC
>DVFK01000115.1 GCA_018713285.1 Candidatus Faecousia excrementigallinarum | reverse complement strand
GCAAGAGCTGGTAGCGAGAGATTTTTCGTCAGACAAAAGAATGGAAAACAGCGGAATACTGTATGTATTTCCTGTTTTTCATTCTGCATGGATGGCGAAAAAGATCCGCTATCCAGCCGCAGACGATTTATTCAGAGTTTCCTAGTTTTCTTAGAATTCTGGCGGGGACGCCCCCGGCCAGGGTGTCTTCCGGTACGTCTTTGGTGACCACAGCCCCGGCGGCAATCACAGCCCCGTCTCCGATGGTCACCCCGGGAAGAATGGTGGCGTTGGCGCCAATCCACACCCGCTTGCCGATGTGGATGGGGGCGGGAAGCATGGTGCTGCGCCGGGAAGGGTCCATGGCGTGATTCAGGGTAGCCAGCACCACATTGTGACCGATGAAGGTCCCGTCCCCGATGTAAATGCCTCCCTGGTCCTGAAACTTGCACCCCATGTTGAGGAACACCCCTTTGCCCACATGGATGTTCTTGCCGCAGTCGGTGTAGAAGGGGGGAAAGAGGGTGAAGCTGTCGTCCACCGGTCTGCCGATAATCTGGGCAAAGAGCTTCCGCACTTCCTCCGGGGGATGGTAGCTGCCGTTCAGCCGGGCGGTGAGCCGTAAAGCCTCCTGGCTCACCCCGTGCATGAACTGGTGCACCTCGCCTCCCCCTGTCACCGGTTCGCCGCTGTTAAGCTGTTCCAAAAATCCTTGTAAGTCCATAGCATACTCCTGTTTCATTATCCTTGCAGAATCATTGTATCATCCCAGGGACGCAATAGCAAATACCTATCAAAAATACATTCCCATGCTTGCAAGGCATGGGAAAAGGAGGTATACTGAAAGAAAGGAGGTTTTTTATGGAACTTCGTGTTTTGCAGTATTTTCTGGCGGTTGCCCGGGCGGAGAGCATTACCGCAGCGGCAAGGGACCTGCATCTGACCCAGCCCACCTTGTCCCGGCAGCTGGGAGAGCTGGAAAAGGAGCTGGGAAAGCCTTTATTTTCCCGGGGCAGCCGGAAAATCACCCTGACGGAGGAGGGGCGGCTTCTGCGGAAGCGGGCGGAGGAGATTCTCCGCCTGGTGGGGCGGACGGAGCAGGAGATTGGCCAGTCCCACATCGCCGGGGACATTTACATCGGCACCGGGGAGACCCAGGGGGTGCGTCTGCTGGCAAAGGTGGCGGCCCAGCTGCAAGAGGACTATCCCGGGGTGCATTTTCACCTGGTGAGCGGCGATGCCCAGGATGTCTGCGAGGGGCTGGACAGGGGACTTCTGGACTTTGGCCTTTTGCTGGGGGACATTGACAAGACCAAGTATCCCTATCTGGAACTTCCGGTGAAGGACACCTGGGGGGTGCTGATGCCGGCTCACAGTCCCCTGGCCCAAAAGGACTGGGTAAGCCCGGAGGACTTGCAGGACAAGCCCCTGATTCTCTCCCGCCAGTCGGGGAACAAAAGCGATTTGTACCGCTGGCTGAAAAAAGAGCCGGAGGCTCTCTCCACCGCCGCTACCTACAACCTGATTTACAACGCATCCCTTCTGGTGGAGGAAGGGATGGGCTATGCCTTTACCCTGGAGGGGCTGGTGAACACCAAGGGACGAAATCTTAACTTCCGCCCATTGAAGCCCCGGCTGGAAATGCCTATGTATTTTGTGTGGAAAAAGTACGGCCATTTCTCCAAAGCCGGGGAGATATTCCTGAAATATCTGGAAAAAAGTCTGGAAGAACCCCCGGCAGAGTAATCTCTGCCGGGGGTTTGGCTTATTCAGTCTCTTTGCTGCTTTTGCCGAAAGGCACAAAGAAGAACAAAGAGAACAGGGACAGAATCTGGGACAGGCCGGGGTTTTTCACCGCCAGATTCAAAGGGTAAGAAAGGCTGATGGGCCACTGCCACAGAAAGGAAAGGTATCCCCAGAGGGTAGAGCTGCTGAGAATGGGGAAAATCAGCTCCAGAATGATGGGGACGAGCAAAGCCCCCATGGTGACTCCGGCGGAAAAGGCGATGTCCTTCCGCTTCATCTGGGTAAAGCTCCCGGCGAACAGCAGGTAAAACACCACGAAGCACAGGGTGCGCCATACGGCGTAGCCGGTCACATCCGCCGTGTTGATGTCCAGCAGCCGGGTGGACAGGATGATCAGAACCCCTGATGTCATGGCGGCAGAGGGGACGCTGGCAAGGGCCTTCCCATGCCATTTTACATTCCATCGGAAAATACCGGTGTGTTCTTCCATGGTTATCCTCCTTTTTCAAAGGGAAATTCCCGGTTTTTCAAATCGCAGCCGCAATAGGGGCAAACGGTCAAGTGCTTGAGGCTCAGCCGCTCATCCAGGGGTCGGCGGCAGTCCGGGCAGCGGTAAAGCCCCATGGACAGGGCCAAAGCCACCGCCAGCGCCGCCACCCCCCAGAGAAACTGCCCCAGGGCAATGAGGGTTACGCTGGCAAGGAGCAGAAGGAAACTCCCCAGTCTGACCAAAGACAAAAAGGTGAGGTAGGTTCGCTTCATAACCATCCTCCCATCTTACAGCTTTCCGCTGCCGAACCGGATGGGAAAGACCATCCGGGTGTCGCCGGTTTCAGCCTCATAGGTGATTTGCATATCCCGGGCGGGGAAGTAGACCTGCCGGGTGATCAGGGTGTCGTCCTCCCGGTAATTGAGATACACTTCCTCCCCATCAAGACCTTCATAGGTCAGGTGCAGGAAGTGCTTCCCCTCCCATTCCGACAGGCTGAGGGAAAGGATTTCCTTGCAATGGTAAAGGGCTGCTTCCATGGCTTCCAGACCGGCTTCTGCATCTGTTTGGTAGGTCTGGTAGTGGGCATACAGGCAGGCATAGGGGGAGCTTTCCCCCTCCGGCAGAATCACATCATAAACCTGATACCCGGCGGCCTCCTGGGGTGTCAGAATCCGGTCCACCGGCGGCCGGGACAGGGAAAGCCCAATGCCCACAGCCAGCAGCACCACCAGCACACCAGATAAAATCCACCACTTCTTCTTGCTTTTCATGGATATCCCTCCTTTTGGTATCCTTGACAATCCCCTGGATGGGGACTGCACAATCTGACAGGCGACAGGCAAATTTGGTATCTTTATGTATCAAACATACAACAAAATCTATGGAAAGTCAATAGATTTTATGCAAATTTTATATATATTTCCAGGACACAAAAACGGCTCCCTTTCACAAGGAAGCCGTCACGCCGGGGGTGAAAAACCGGAATAAGCCTTAAGGCTTATCCCGGTAAATGTTAGCCGATGGGCTTAATGTCCGCAACGCCGTGTTTGCACAAAGGGGAATTTTCGGTTTTTCAGATTGCAGCCGCAGTAGGGGCAGACGGACAGGTGCCGGAGGCGAAGACGCTCATCCAGGGGTCGGCGGCAGTCCGGGCAGCGGTAAAGCCCGATGGATAGGGCAAGGGACAGCACCAGCACGCCAACGCCCCAGAGAAATTGACTTAGGGCGATAAGGGTTACGCTGGCAAGGAGCAGAAGCGCACTTCCGGCTCTCACCAGGGACAAAAAGGAGAGGTAGGAGCGGTTCATGGCGCACCTCCTATGAGCGATTCCGGAAGGGGCGCTGGATTCGGGTCTGGCCGGATTCTGCCAGGTATTCAACCAGGGTATCCCGTTGGGGGAAATACACCACCCGGAGAGCAAGGCTTCCGTCCTCCCCATAGGTCAGGTCCACTTCTTCCCCTTCGGTTCCTTCGTAGCGAAGGTTCAGGCTCCGGATGCCCTCCGTCTCCAGAAGCTCCACCTTCAGAATCTCCCGGCACCGGGGGAAGGCGGCGTTCAGGGTGTCCTTGGGGGTATAGGTGCGGAAAACCATTTCCTCTATCTGGGACTGCTCATTTGTTTCTGTGCACTGGGAGAGGATGTAGGCAAAAGCGGAGCTTTCCCCCTGGGGCAGGGTGATGTCATAGACCTGGTAAGCCTTTGCCTCCTTGGAAGACAGCACCCGGTTCACCGGGCCGAAAGTGAGGCAGGCCCAGGCCACCCCAATCAAGAGAAGCGCCACCACGCCGGTGAAAATCCACCAATTTTTCTGATGCTTCACGAAAATCCCTCCTTTCCCAATCCCCGGGACGGGGATTGCACCATCTGGCAGATGACAAAATTTTATTGTATGTTTCTAAGCTAAACATACAATAAAATTTATGATAAGTCAAATGGGATTTGTGCATATTTTATATTTTGAAAG
>DVFK01000009.1 GCA_018713285.1 Candidatus Faecousia excrementigallinarum | reverse complement strand
CCCATTTGATCAAAAAGTATTCTGCGGTCAATGCGGAACATCCTTTCGAAAAAAAGTCAGCCATGGGAAAGTTTTCTGGAGCTGCAGGAAGCACAATGAGGACATCCTGAGCTGCCCTGTTACGCAAGTGCTTGATGCCGAAATTCGCAGGGCATTCCTTCGATCGCATTACAATCTCAAGATACACGGTGAGGCTATCCTCACCGAAATGCTCAACTCACTCCAGGCAATCCGCAACCGTCGGATGCTATGGAGCCTGGACGTCATTGAACTCAACAAACAAATATCGGAATTGACCAGTCAGAATCAAATGCTGGCCACGCTGAAACAGCAGGGCCTCATTGATCCTGACATTTTTATATCTCAGAACAATGAGCTGACCGAACAGCTCCGTACCGCAAAGCTAAAAAAGGAACGCCTGCTGGTCGCTGATGGCGACAGCACCATCGCCCAAACGCGGGAACTGATGGAAATACTGGATGCAGGGCCGGACTTCCTTGATGACTTCGATGCGGAGCTGTTCGGTGAACTCGTTGAGAAAATCATTGTAGACAGCAGCGAACAGCTCCGCTTCCGCCTGAAAAACGGATTAGAACTGGTCGAGATCATAGAGAGGACGGTGCGGTAATGGGCATCCGAAAGCAGCCCTTTGGATACCGGGTGGAAATGGGTGAGGTTGTTCTCCATGCCCAAGAAGCGAAGCTGGTGGAGTATATCTTCCAACAGTACCTTTCCGGTGCCTCCTTCAACACATTAGTGGCCCAACTGCGGGAGCAGTCAATTCCCTATGACGAGGGGAAGCTATGGAACAAAAACATGGTCGCCCGTATTTTGGAGGATCATCGCTACACCGGAGAAGGTGGTTATCCCGCTATTACCGACCAGGAGACATTGAGTAGAGTCCTCGAAAAGCGGAGTGCGAAACAAGCTCCTGCACAAAAAACAGAAGCGCAAAAGCTCCTGCGCCGGCTCAGCGGCCATACCGCCACAGAACAGATGGAACAGCAGGTGCTGAACCTGCTCAATGGTCTGATTATATCACCGGAACGCATCACGCTTCCAGAGCCGGAACATCTGCCCAAAACCCCAGTGCAAGCGTTGCAAAGGGAATTGGATACCGTGATGGACCAACAGCCAATCGATGAGGATGCCGCTCAGAAGCTCATCCTGGCCATCGCCGCAGCACAATACAGTGCCATAAATCCGAACCAATACGAGACCATCCGGCTCCGCAAGCTGCTCTCCAAGCAGGAGCTTATGACCGAGCTGGACGCTGAATTGCTTCAAAGTTCCGTCTCAGCCATCCTGTGCTATAGAGATGGAACCATGGATATCCAATTAAAAAACCATCAAATGATAGGAAGAAGTGAAACAGTATGAGAGAAAGCCCGCCTAAAGTTATTACCATTCCTGCAAAGCCGGAGGCTGCAGCCCAGCAGACTAATAAGCGGCAACTTCGTGTAGCTGCATACTGCCGTGTCTCCACCGACGATGAGGAGCAGCTCACCAGCTATGAAGCCCAGCAGAACTACTACACCGACAAGATCATGACCAACTGCGACTGGACTATGGCCGGGATCTTTGCTGACGAGGGCATCACAGGCACCTCGGCCCGAAAACGACCTGAATTCCTGAAGATGATCCGGATGTGCAAGCAAAAGAAAATCGACATTGTCCTGACCAAATCCATCTCCCGCTTCGCCAGAAATACGGTGGACTGCCTGAACTACATTCGTGCCCTACGAGAGCTTGGCATCGCAGTAATCTTCGAAAAAGAAAACATCAATACCCTGGAAGCAGATAGCGAGATCCTCATCACCATGCTGGGAGCTTTCGCCCAGGCTGAAAGTGAGAGCATCAGCGCCAATGTCCGCTGGGGCAAGCGCCAGGCCATGCGGGAAGGAAAAGCCATCATTCAGTACGACCGCCTCTATGCCTACGAAAAGGGCGAGGACGGAAATCCTAAAATCATCCCGGAGCAGGCCGAAGTGGTGCGGTCAATCTACCATCAATACCTGACCGGCGCCAGCCTTCGGATGATCAAGGAGCGGTTGGAGGCTGAACAGATCCCCAATGTGTCAGGAAAAGCTCAATGGACCATCACAACTATCCGCAGTATCTTGCGAAACGAGAAATATTGCGGAGATGTCCTTCTGCAAAAAACCTATATCAGCGATTGTATCAGCCGAAAGGTCATTCGCAATACCGGGCAGCTGCCCATGTATCTGGTACAGGATCACCATGATGGGATTGTAGATCGCAAAACCTTCGATGCCGTACAGGCAGAGATAGCGCGGCGCAGTGCCGGAAAGAGCCCCTCCAAAAAGAATGCGCCCACCGGCATGGCATCCTACGCCAGCAAATATGCCCTCTCGGAGCGGCTGGTCTGCGGTGAATGCGGAACGCTGTACCGCAGATGCACCTGGTCCAAGGGCGGCAAAAAGCGTGTGGTATGGCGCTGCGTCAGCCGCCTGGACTATGGAACAAAATACTGTCACAACTCGCCCACGCTGGATGAGGAACCTCTCCAGCGGTCGATCCTCGCCGCTATCAATTCCGTCATGAGTCAAAAGAGCACTCTTATCCGGCAGATCACATCCGCCATGGAGGTGGAGCTGGCCCCGGTACCCGGTGAGAGCATGAGCCTTGCAGATATCGAACAACGCCTGAACGAGCTGAATGACCGGACAAGAGAGCTGGTGGCAGAAGCCGCACGAACTAAGGATGCCGAGGCATACACCACCCAGCTGCGAGAAATTATGAATGAGGCTGCCGAATTAAAAGAAAATCGAGCCTACATAGAAGAACAGCGGCAAAATAACGCACAGGCAGTCCAGCGCATAGAGGATGCGGCAGCCGCTATGGAACAAGCATCCTGCCACATCTGTGAATGGGATGAAACCCTCATCCGGCAGCTGGTGGATACGGTCAAAGTCCACTCTGCCGAAAAAATCACGGTATACCTCCGGGGCGGCGTTCAAGTCGACCAGGATATGATATAATGAGTGAAAGAAGGTGAAGCAATCATGATCTATGCCACAGGCGATACCCATGGCAACTTCCAACGGTTTGCTCCAGAACACTTCCCAGAGCAGGCTCAAATGACCAGGGATGATTTTATGATCATCTGCGGCGACTTCGGCGGTGTATGGGAAGGCGGCAAAAAAGATGCCCGCAGCCTGGACCGGCTGGAAAACCTACCGTTTACCACGCTGTTTGTCAGCGGCAACCACGAAAACTTCGACCTGCTGGGAAAATACCCCGTAGAGGAATGGAACGGCGGGAAAATCCAGCGCATTCGGCCCCATGTAATCCATCTAATGCGCGGGCAGGTCTTCGACCTGCAGGGATATTCCTTCTTCACCATGGGCGGTGCCAGGAGTCACGATATTGACGATGGTATTCTGAATCCCAATGCGCCGGATTTTGAAGAACAGTATTGGGCTCTACGAAGAATGGGCGCCCGCTTCCGGGTCAACCATCACTCCTGGTGGAAACAGGAGCTTCCCAGTAAGTCCGAGTATGAAGAAGCTCGGTGCAATCTGGAACGCATTCACTATGAGGTGGACTATGTGATCACCCACTGCGCCCCAAGCAGTATCGTTGACATACTGGGGAACGGTGGATATGTTCACGACCACCTGACCGACTTCTTGGAGGAAATCAGAGAACGAGCTAAGTTCCACTACTGGCTGTTCGGACATTACCACGACAACAGGATCATCGACAACCGCTTCGTTCTGCTCTGGGAACAGATGGTACAGGTGGTGTAAAACAGGCCAAAGAGAAGCACAAGAAATACTCCTGCGTTTCTCTTTGGCCTGTTTCTGAATAAGGCAGATTCTGCCGGAAAGGAGGAAGCCATGAACATTCGCAAAAACATCGATTACTCTGCCATGTTTGCCGCTATGGATACGGCAATGGCCACCGGAATGTCTCAGATGGAGCTGTACTGCCAGCTGGGCGCTTTGGTCTGTGAACGACCGGAAAAGGGTGCCGCTGTCGCAGCTGCCGAATACCTGAAAAACCGTTACCAGGATGCTTCCGGCTTCTCTCCCCGCAACCTGCGTCGGATGCGGGACTTCTACCGGATATATGGTGGGCAGCCGGAACTGCTGAAGCTGGCCATGGAGGTCAGCTGGACGCACAATGTAGTCATTCTCGAAGCAGAACTGAATCTGGAAGAACGGCGCTGGTACTTGTGCGCTGCCCAGCAATTTGGGTGGTCAAAGGCAGATCTCCAGAAAAAGATTGCGGCAGAGGCCCATCTGGAACTCCTCCTCGACGAATCAGAGGTTCCGTGCTATACTGAATGCGAAGATAGCAAATTGGAGTGTTCAAAGCATGATCAAGATACTTTTCCTCTGCCACGGCAACATTTGCAGAAGCCCGATGGCCGAGTTCATTATGAAGGATCTGGTGAAGAAGGCCGGTCTGGAGCAGAGCATTCTGATCGAGTCGGCAGCCACCAGCACAGAGGAGATCGGCAATCCGGTGTATCCGCCGGCTCGCCGCAAGCTGTCCGAGCATGGCATCGATTGCTCTGGCAAGAGAGCCCGCCAACTGCTGAACAGCGACTACGAGAAATACGACCTCCTGATTGGCATGGATCATGCCAACATGCGAAGTATGTACCGCATCTGCGGCGGCGATTTTGCCGACAAGATGCATCTGCTAATGGACTTTACCAACCGTCCCGGCGAGGTAGCCGATCCGTGGTACACCGGCGATTTCGATACGACCTGGCGGGATGTAGAGGAAGGCTGCCAGGGACTTCTTCAAAAAATAATCAACAAGGAGGTGTAAATGCGTGGAAAAACTGGTTGTCAGAGGAACCGAGATCAGTGTACAATGGAATTCCAGCCGGGATGACTTTATCAGCTTGACGGACATTGCCAAGCTTAAGGACAGTGACAACCCCCGATACATCATTCAAAACTGGCTTCGCAACCGGAATACGATTGAGTTTCTTGGTGTCTGGGAGTCCCTTTACAACCCGGAATTTAACCGTGTCGAATTCGATGCGTTTAGGAGTCAGGCCGGTCTGAACAGTTTTGTGATGACTCCCCAAAAGTGGGTGGAGGCAACCGGCGCTATCGGTATCGTCTCAAAAGCTGGTCGATACGGTGGCACTTATGCACACAAAGAGATCGCCTTTGAGTTTGCCTCCTGGATTTCTGTTGAATTCAAGCTGTATCTGGTCAAGGAATTTGAGCGGCTCAAGACCGAGGAGATGAAACAACTTGGCTGGGACATCAAGCGAAATCTGGCCAAGATCAACTACCGCATCCATACGGATGCCATCAAGGAGAATCTGATTCCGCCAGAGCTTTCCCCAAAGCAGGTTTCCATAGTGTATGCCAGTGAAGCCGATGTCCTGAACATGGCCCTCTTCGGTATGACTGCAAAGCAGTGGCGGGACAGCCATCCGGATCTCAAAGGAAACATCCGCGACTACGCCAATGTCTCTCAGCTGGTCTGCCTGTCCAATCTGGAAAACCTGAATGCAGTATTTATCAGCGAAGGAATGTCTCAAGCCGAGCGTCTGGCAAAGCTCAATGCCATCGCCATCAGCCAGATGGAGATTCTGACGCAGGATCACCGGATCGAAGCTCTGGAGGCTCATAGTGCAGAACTATCTCCCCTGGAGTAAAAAATAATATACCGGACGCTTGCGAATGGACGAAGGCCGTGGCATCTATAGTGTTGCGATGTTCCAGAACTCCCCAGAAGGGCAGCGCCCTTCTGGGGAGTTCTTTGTTACAGGCAGGTGGGCTCGAACCCATAGCAGTGGAACCTGCCAGTGGCAGGTTCCGTCCCCCAGTGCGCACACTGGGGCAACCGCTATTTTTGCCGAAGGCAAAAATGCATATCGAGCCCGGCCACCGGCACCAAAAATCCCGAATGCGAATGCGTTCGGGATTTTTACCTATTCACTCTTCACTATTCACTTTTCACTAAATCCAACTGCCTACCCGGGATTTTTGGAAAGTAATAAGTAATAGTGAATAGGGAAGAAGTAAGGTGTGCCGCAAGCGGCACGGATTTGATATTTAGGGGGATATTCCATGCCCAGTCCGCTTCTGGATAAATCCAAAGCATTTGCGTTGGAAATCATCAAAGTTTGCAATGAAATCAAGGCTTCCAAGCGGGAAGCGGTACTGACCAACCAGTTGATCCGCTCCGGCACCAGCATCGGTGCCAATATCCGGGAAGCTATGTATGCCCACGGAAAGGCCGATTTTATTGCAAAATTACAAATTGCATTGAAAGAAAGTTCGGAAAGCGAATATTGGCTGGAGCTGCTCCTGGAAAGCGGCTACTATGATGATCCCGCCATTTTGAAACAATGTGTTGAGGTCAAACGACTGCTCATCGCTTCCATCAACACAGCGAAAAAGAATCAGGCATGAGGTCTCCCCTCAAACCCAATATCCCAGAACTCCCCGGAAGGGGAGTTTTTTGTTTGCGGCGCTTGCTCTCCCGGCATCGGATGCCGAAATGGTGGAAAAAGTCAAAATTTGTTCATATTTGCCGAAAAATCAATTCTTTTCTTGACTTTTTGGCTGCTTTCGTACTAAAATGGCGGCAGGGCAGGATAATGCCATATTGTAAAAAACGGTTGCCATGGGAAAGGCTGGTGGACTATGCCGAATAAAAATATTCTGATTGCCGAGGATGATGCAGACATTGTGGAGCTGCTGTCCCTATATCTGACCGGGGAAGGGTATACGGTCTTTTCTGCAGAAAACGGACTTGCGGCCCTGGAGCGGATTGCATCCACCAAAATCGACCTGGCAATCCTGGACATTATGATGCCGGAGATGAACGGGTATGATGTGCTGAAGCGAATCCGGGAAAGCCATAATTTTCCGGTGATTATGCTCTCTGCCAAGGAGCTGGATACAGACCGGATTCTGGGCCTTAACCTGGGGGCAGACGCCTATCTCACCAAGCCCTTCAATCCCCTGGAAGTGGTGGCCTATGTGAAATCTGCTTTGCGCCGGTACTACGACCTGGGGGCAAGCGACCCCGGGGACAGAAGCCCGGGGGAGGAACACTCCCTGGTGGTAGGGGAATTGGAGCTGGATTTGCTGAAATTCATCCTCCGCAAACGGGGGCGGATTGTACCCCTGACCCCGGCAGAAATGAAAATCGTGGTAAAACTCATGAGCGCTCCCGGCCGGGTGTATACCAAGGCCCAGCTCTACGCCTGTATCGGGGGAGAGTTTTATGAGAGTGACGATAATACCATGATGGTGCATATTTCCAACATCCGTTCCAAAATTGAGGACGATCCGTCGAATCCCAGATACATCAAAACCGTGAGAGGATTGGGGTATAAAATTGAAGCGAATTAACCGGAGACAAAGAAGCCTTATTTTCTCCTGCGCCGTGTATTTTGCCCTGTTTGCAGGGCTTATTGTTCTGATTTATTCCGGCTTTCAGCATCTGGCGAACCAGCGGATTGGGGAATCCGTCTTTACCATGGAGGATTTGCTCTCCTACGAAGACCAACTGATTCAGGAGGACTATTCCCGTCTTCCTGTCGGCAATTCCAAAAACTCCGCCATGATTATCTTTGATGAAAACGGCATTATCCAATATGCCAGCAACCAGACAATCCGGGAATTGGTTTTCTTTGAAGACCTGGATATGCTGGGGGATTATCATACCGGAAGCTTTTTCAATGTGTTTCAGGACACCCTGGCAGATGGCTCTGTTCAGTATACGGTATACCTGAACAGCTATGATATGACAGGGGAGGATCTGGTGCCGAAGATTCTGGACTACTGCATCCTGGACGGGGACCTGAGAATTGTGGACGGGCCCCTGTTTCCCGACCGCAGTTCCCTTACCCAAAGGGAGTTTGAATTGCTCAACGGCATTTCCAGAACCAACAGTCTGCTGGAAAAATACGTTTACGAAAATGCGGATGGCGAGGAGCGGATTCTGGCCTTTTTGTCCACCAATGTCAGCGAGAGGCAGTATAACGAGATTATCCGGTGGGCAAATGCGGTTTGGATGATCGGCATTCCCTGCGTTTTGCTGGCAGTCATCGGGTTTACCGTCCTCTTCTATTATAAAATCAAAAGACGCATTTCTCCCCTCAATCAGACAATCCAATCCTATGAGAAGGGAAAAGCCATGGAGATTTCCCCCGGGGCGGTGCCGTCGGAGTTTTATGAGGTGGTCTGCAATTTCAGGAGCCTGCTAAGCAAGCTGGAAAAGACCCGGGAGGAAAAGGAAGCCCTGGACAGGGAAAAGCAGAAGCTGATAGTGGACATCTCCCATGACCTGAAAACCCCCTTGACGGTGATTCAGGGGTATGCCAAGGCCCTGTCCGACCAAAGGGTGCCGCCGGAAAAGCAGGGGCAGTACATCGCCGCCATCTACCAGAAATCCAGGATGGCAACGGACATGGTCAACGACCTGTTCCTCCTTA
Source organism: Candidatus Faecousia excrementigallinarum (assembly GCA_018713285.1). Classification (GTDB taxonomy): domain Bacteria; phylum Bacillota; class Clostridia; order Oscillospirales; family Oscillospiraceae; genus Faecousia; species Faecousia excrementigallinarum. Next base: position 33,801 of record DVFK01000009.1, on the reverse strand, counting down.
CCCAGATGGAGCATCCGGACTATCCTTTGCAGTTGGAGGAAACGGACTTCTGCGAATTTGTAAAGAGCTTTTTTGCGGAAAAGTACATGGAGCTTACGGAAGGGGGCTTCGGGCTTTCCGTGGACATTCCGGAGGCGCCGAAGATGCTCCCCATAGACAGAAAGCTTATGCGCCGTCTTTTAGAAAACCTGCTGAGCAACGCCATGAAGTACAATCCCCCGGGGACGACCCTGTATGTTGCCATGGGGCAAGAGAATCAGGGGGTGGCTTTGACCGTGGCGGATGACGGGGCCGGCATTCCTGAGGAAATCGCCAGGACCCTCTTTCAGCCCTTCGTCACCGGGAACCGGGCACGGACCACCGGAAAGGGCACGGGGCTGGGGCTGTCCATTGCCCAGAAAATTGTGCAGATGCACCGGGGGGAGATGTCCCTCATTCGTCCGCCCCACAAGCCCTACAAAACGGAATTTCGCATCTGGATTCCCTTACAAAGAGAAATATAATACACCATCTGATCCGGGGTTCTTTTCGAACCCCGGATTTTCCTTTAGAAACATTAAGCTTTGCTGAAGATTCCCTGAAGCTTCCCCGGGTACAATGAGGGCACAAAACCACAAAGGGACTTTCCCTTTGATACTCGGGGTGATAACCATGAAAAATGTACTGGAATATCTGGAAAAAAGCGCAGAGAATTTCCCCCATAAGGTGGCGGCGGAGGACGGCGCTGCCTGTGTCAGCTTCCGGGAGTTGGAGACAGCCTGCCGCCGGGTGGGGTCTTCTTTGGCTGGCAGAATTGCAATGGGGGACCCGGTGGGGGTCTTTCTGGAAAAGGGCGTACGGATGCTGACAGCCTTCTGGGGGACGGTTTATGCCGGGGGATTTTATGTGCCCCTGAACCCGGAGCTGCCGGCGGCCAGACTGGAGCAAATCCAGTCCGTCTTAAATGCCAAATTCATCCTGACGGATGAAAAACACAAAGAGACCGCCCTGACCCTGTTCCCCTCTGCCGCCGTTCTGACGGTGGAAGCGCTGAAGGAAACGGCCATAAAGCCTGAGGAACTGAGCTTCATCCGTTCCCGGATGATTGATTCAGACCCCTTGTATGCCATCTTCACCTCCGGTTCCACGGGGGTACCCAAAGGGGTGGTCATCAGCCATCGGGCGGTGCTGGACTTCATCGGCACCTTTACAGAGACTTTCGGAATTGGGGAGACCGACATCATCGGCAATCAGGCACCCTTTGACTTTGATGTGTCCGTAAAGGACATTTATTCTGCGGTGAAAACAGGAGCGACCCTTTCCATCATCCCCAAGAGCCTGTTCTCCCGGCCCACGGAGCTGCTGGACTGGCTTTGCGACCACCATATCACCACCATGATCTGGGCGGTTTCTGCCCTGTGTCTCATCAGCACCTTCCACGGACTGGACTACCGCCAGCCTGATACGGTGCGGCAGATTCTTTTCAGCGGCGAGGTGATGCCGGCAAAGCACCTGCGTACCTGGCAGGAGCACCTGCCGGAAACCCGGTTTGTGAATCTTTACGGCCCCACGGAAATCACCTGCAACTGCACCTATCACATCCTGGATCCAAACCGGGACTATCAGCAGGGCCTTCCCATCGGCCGGCCCTTTGCCAACCGGCAGGTGTTCCTCCTGAATGGGGAAGACCAGCAGGTCACGGCCCCGGGGGGCGTGGGAGAAATCTGCGTGCGGGGTACCTCCCTGGCTCTGGGATATTATCGTGCCCCGGAGCAGACGGAAAAGGCCTTCCGGCAGAACCCCCTGAACAGCAGCTACCCGGAGCGGATTTACCGAACCGGGGATCTGGGCAGATACGGAGAGGACGGGGAGCTGTACTTCTGCGGACGGAAGGACTTTCAAATCAAGCACATGGGCCACCGGATTGAGCTGGAGGAGATTGAACGGGCTGTCTCCGGTCTTTCCGGAGTGGACCGGTGCTGCTGCGTGTTTGAGGAGGAGCGGCAGAAGCTCCACGGCTTTTACACCGGCACTCTGGATAAGAAAGAGCTTCACAAAAAGCTCCGGCAGCTGCTTCCCGTCTACATGGTGCCCGGAGCCCTCCACAACCTGTCGGAATTTCCCCTGACCAAAAACGGCAAAGTGGACCGCAGAAAGCTCCTGGAAGGGAGGAACCAAAAATGAAGGAAACACAGTTAAAAGCCCTCCTTCGGGAGAAAACCACCCCTTTGTATGTGTTTGACCTAGCGGAACTTCGGCGCCGGGTTCAGTATTTAAGACAGGCGCTTCCGGAGAAGGTAAAGCTCTGCTATGCGGTAAAGGCCAACCCCTTTATCCTGGAAGAACTGAGCGGGCTGGTGGACCGCCTGGAAATCTGTTCCCCGGGGGAACTGCACATCTGCCGGCAGCTGGGTCTGCCCGGTGAAAAATTTGTGGTTTCCGGGGTTTACAAGGAACCCACCCTTCTCCGGCAGTGGATTTCCCAGGGGGAACCCACCGGTGTCTACACGGTGGAGTCCATGACCCAGTTTGATGTAATATACCAGGCTGCGGCAGCTGCCCAAAAGCGGGTTCCCCTATTGCTGCGGCTGACCAGCGGCAACCAGTTCGGATTGGACGAGGCGGAAATTCAGAGTCTGATTGGAGAATATAGGGATTCTCCATTCCTGGACATCCGGGGCATCCAGTACTTTTCCGGCACCCAGAAAACATCCCTGAAGCGGCTGAAACGGGAGCTGGACACCCTGGACAGCTTTCTGAAAGGGCTCCGGGACACCTGGGGCTATGAGGCCCGGGAGCTGGAGTTCGGCCCGGGTTTTCCCGTGTCCTACTTTCAGGGGGACTCCTTTGAAGAATCGGCCTTCCTGGAGGGCTTTTCCCAGATGCTCCGGGAGCTGGACTTTTCTGGGAGCATTACCCTGGAGCTGGGCAGGAGCATTGCCGCCAGCTGCGGCAGCTACCTGACCCAGGTGGTGGACAGAAAGCGAAACCTGGGGGAAAATTATGCCATCGTGGATGGCGGCATCCATCAGCTTGCCTACTATGGGCAGTTCATGGCCATGAAGCATCCTTACATCCACATTCTGCACCGGGAGCAGGCGGCTAAGGATTCCGGGGAAGAACCCTGGAACATCTGCGGCTCACTGTGCACGGTCAACGACATTCTTGTGAAAAAACTTCCCCTGGGGAACCTGAACATAGGAGACGTTCTGGTGTTCCAGAACACAGGGGCTTATTGTATGACAGAGGGGATTTCTCTGTTTCTCACCCGGGACCTGCCGGAGGTGGTGCTCCTGAAAGGGGACGGCACAACCCTGACCGTCCGGCCCCGGATTCAGACCCATACCCTGAATATTCCAAACATGAAAGGAGAAGCTTGCTATGGAAAGACTGATTGAAATTCTGGAGGAAATCCAGCCGGAGGTGGATTATGCCACCTGCACCAATTTGATTGACGGACACTATCTGGACTCCCTCTCCATTATTTCCCTGGTGGCAGAGCTGGAAGAGGAATACGACATTACCATTCCCACGGTGGAAATCATCCCGGACAACTTCAACTCTGCAGAAAGCCTTTGGGCCATGATTGTGCGGCTACAGGAGGAAGGATAACATGTTCTCCTTTTCCTCCTATTTTTCAACAGAATATCTGGTGATGCTTTTGCCGGCGTCGGTGGTCTTGTACGCCCTGCTGCCCCAAAAGCTTCGCCGATGGAGTCTTTTGCTTTCGAGCTATGTGTTTTTCTGGGCGATCAGCGGAAAGCTGATCGCCTGTTTGCTGTTTTCCACACTATCGCTCCACCATTTTGGGATCTGGCTGGGGCGGCTTCAGGGGAACTTGGACTGCCTCCTGGAGAGCTCTCCCAGGGAAATGCGCAAGGAGCTAAAGCGGCAGTACACAAAGAAACAGCGCTTGGTGGTTGCCTTCGCCCTGGCGGTGCACCTGGGGATGCTCCTGTGGCTTAAGTACACGCCGTTCTTTGCCAGCAATATCAACACCCTTTTGAACCTTCTGGGGATTGACCGGACGGTTTCTGTCCCTTCCTATGTGCTTCCCATCGGCATTTCTTTTTACACCTTGCAGGCGGTGTCCTATATTTTTGATGTATACCGGAGAAAAATCCCCGCAGATGATAACCTTCTCCGCCTGGCTCTTTATATGAGCTTCTTTCCCCAGATTATGGAAGGGCCCATCTGCCGCTATTCCGATACGGCCCAGCAGCTCTGGGAAGCGCCGAAACTCCGCCGGGAAAACCTCCTTTTGGGCACCCAGAGAATCCTTTACGGCCTGGTAAAAAAGATGGTGGTGGCAGACCGGCTGAATTTGCTGATTAAAACCGTCTTTGCAGGCTATGAAAGCTACGACGGCTTGGTGATGGCGGTGGCAGCGGTGTGCTATACCGTCCAGCTGTATATGGACTTTTCCGGCACCATGGATGTGGTGCTTGGCAGCGGGCAGCTTTTCGGCATGAATCTGCCGGAGAACTTTCAGCGGCCCTTCTTCTCCAAAACCATTTCGGAGTTCTGGAAGCGGTGGCACATCACCCTGGGAACCTGGTTTAAGGACTACATTTTCTACCCCCTTTCCATGTCCGGCCCTTTGAAAAAGCTCACCTCCCGGGGAAGAAAGCGGCTGGGAAACCACTTTGGCCCCCTTCTGGCTGGCTCTCTTGCCCTTTTTTGCGTGTGGCTGGCCAACGGCCTGTGGCACGGTGCCGGGTGGAACTATATCTTCTTCGGTATGTACCATTTTGCGCTGATTTTAGGGGGGAGCCTCATAGAACCCTTTGTGGTTCGGCTGACCCAGAAGCTCCATATCCAAAGAAAATCCTTCCCCTACCGGTGTATGCAAATGGTCCGCACCGCTATTTTGGTGTGTATCGGAGAGCTGTTCTTCCGGGCCGAGGGGCTAAGAGCAGGGCTTGCCATGTTTCGGAAAATGGTCACGGAGTTTTCCTTTGCCACCTTGCAGGATCAATCCATCTTTGAGCTGGGGGTGGATAAACACGACTGCCTGATTATTTTCGTGGTGCTGCTCCTGGTTTTTGTCATCGGCGTTTTGCAGGAGCGAGGCATTCCCATCCGCCAGCGGATTTCCCAGAAGAACCTGGCCGTCCGCTTTGCGGTTTACTATGTCCTTTTGCTGCTGATTATCGTTTTTGGAGCCTATGGCCGGGGATATGTCCCGGTGGATCCCATTTACGCAGGCTTTTAAGGAGGTAAAACCATGACTTTTGTGAAAAGAGCCCTTTGCTTTTTGCTGTTCCTGTTGGGCCTGGCAGGACTTCTGGTGGGTCTGTCCTTTGTGTTTGCGCCCAAGAACAATATGTCTGAATTCGGCATGGAAGAGGTGTCCGCCAACGGGATTCTGGGGGAAAAGGAAAACACCATTGATGTTCTGGTTCTGGGGGACAGTGAATCCTATTCCTCCATCACTCCCATGCAGATCTGGAAAGAAACCGGATATACCGCTTATGTATGCGGCACCAGCGGCCAGCCCCTGAGCTACACCACAATCATGCTACACCGTGCCTTTGAGCGGCAAAGCCCGAAAATCGTCATTCTGGAAACCAATACCATTTATCGGGAAGTGTCAAAAAGCAATGCCCGGATTGCAAAGCTTGCCAATTATTTCTCTATCTTTCAGTATCATGACCGGTGGAAGGACTTAAGCTGGCACGATTTTGTGGGCAAAACCAAGTTCACCTGGACAGATACCTACAAAGGCTATCGCTACAGTGCGGAAATCGACCCCAGCACCCGAGGGGACTATATGCAGCATACGGAGTCTGTGGCCCGGATTCCCCCGGAGAATGTTCAGTATGTAAAGGAAATTCAGGAATTTTGCCGGCAAAACAATGCAGAGCTGGTGCTGGTGAGCACCCCCAGTTCCGTGAACTGGAATTATGCCCGGCACAACGGAATTAAGGTTCTGGCGGAGGAAATCGGCTGCCAATACATTGACATGAACCTTATGAATGAGCAAGTGAAAATCGACTGGAGCAAAGACACCCGGGACAGAGGGGACCATGTCAACCACTCCGGTGCAGTTAAGGTAACCCACTTCCTTTCCCAGTTCCTCCGGGAAACCGGCCTACTTACCGACCATCGCACAGATTCGGAATACGCCAAGTGGAACGACTCCCTGAAAATTTACGAGTCCGTGGTTGGGATAATCCACACGGAAACATAGAGTCGGGAGAAAAATGGATTTTGCATTGTAAATGCAATGCATACTTTGGGGAGGACGGTGGTATAGAATAATTGCAATACAAATGCATTGCGAGGAAATGTCTATGGGCAGATTTCAGATCCCCTCCACACCCCCCACCGTCAACAAAACCATCCGCTTCCCCAGTGATGTGGTGGAGGAAGTGGAAAAGGCCATCCAAAGTAAGGACTGCACCTTCTCCGCTTTCGTCATCGCTGCGGTGCGGATGGCTTTGGAGGAACTTCACGAGTCAGAAAAAAAGGACAAGTCGTTGTGACTTGTCCTTTTTTGGTTACTGGGAGACGGTAAACAAGGAGTAGAAGTACCCTTTTTTGTCCATCAGCTCCTGGAAAGTGCCGGACTCTGTAATGCTGCCGTTTTTCAGGGTGAGAATCCGGTCATAGCGCCGCAGGAGCTTTTCCTCCAGGGCGTGGGTGATGACGATGGCGGTCTGCTCCATGTCCAGAATGGCGCTGGAAATCTGGAAAGCCGTCTGGGCATCCAGGGCGGCGGTGGCTTCGTCCACCAGCAGCACCTGGGACTTTTTCAACAGGCTTCGGGCAATGGAAATCCGCTGCTTTTCGCCGCCGGAGAGGTTGCAGCCGTTTTCTCCGCAGAGGTAATCCTCCCCCTTGGCTTCCATCAGGGCGGAAAGCCCGGAAAGCCGGATGGCGCTGTCCACTGCCTCCTGGGGGAAGGGGGAGAACATGGTGATGTTGTCCCTTATGGTGGCGTTGAAGATGAATACATTTTGCTGCACCACGGAAACCGTTTCGTAAAGGCTCCGGCTGCCAATCTCCCGCAGCTCTTTCTCATCAAAGGTTATGGAACCGGCATAGTCCGGGTAGGCCGCCATCAGCAGGTTCAAAAGGGTGGATTTTCCGCTGCCGGAAGCCCCCACAATGGCGTACTTTTTCCCCAGGGAGAAGGTGCAGTTGATATTTTTCAGCACCGGCTTCTCCGGCTCATAGGAGAAGGACAGGTCCCTCAGGCAGATGCTGTCCCGGAGAGGTTCCCCCTCTGTATCCGGGTTTTCCCGGACGTTGGCCCCCAGCAAATCCGCCGCCTTCTGCACCAGGACTTTTGCGGCTTTCCGCTCTGCAAGACAGGTGGGGATGGTTTGAATGGGGCTGAGGATGTAGTTCATCAGCTGAACGAACACCATAATGATGCCGCCGGTGACCCCTTTCCCCGACAGGGCCAGATACGCACCCACTAAGAACACACCCAGCTGGGCAATCACGCCGGCAACGGAGCCCAGGGCGCTGATGAGGATTTGCATTTTCTGCCGGCGGCACTGGGCTTTCGACAGCCGCTGCAAGTCCCCGTGGAACAGGCGCAGCATCTGGGCCTCTGCCTGAAAGGACTTGATGACGGAAAAGCCTCCCAGACAGTCCTTCAAGGTGGCGGTATAGGTCTCATTTTCCCGGGAGATTTCCTTTTCCGCCTGGGCCATCTTGTTTCCCGTGAGGATGGAGGTGATGAGGGGCAGAAGGGTCAGGCCGATGGCCGCCAGGGTTAGCAGGGGGCTGTACCAAAGCATCAGCACCATGGCTCCCACAAAGGTCAAAAGGCTTTCCACCAGGGAAAAGACGTTTTTCAGATACCCCTGCTCGATGGCGGCAATGTCATTGGTGAGGGCGGATATGTAGGTAGAGGCGCTTTCTGCGGAGAAAGCGCAGATGTTCTTTTTCGTCAGCTCCTGAAAGATTTTTGCCTTGTACTGACGGATGCCCCGGGTGACGAATCTGGGGGTGGAGTGGTAGCTGATGAAAAAGGCAAGAATCAAAAGCCCCAGCATACCCAGGGTGATGAGGAACAGCTGCACCAGGGTGAAGCCGGTTTCATAACCTCCCATCAGATCCAGCAGCTGCTGCAAAAGCCAGGAAACCACCAAGGACACCAGGGCCATCAGCAGGGAGCTTCCCAGAGCCCCCAGAAAGGGCAGCCGGTTGCCCCGGTAAAACTCTTTTGTGTAGGGACGAATATCCGTTTTCATTATGAACCTTCCCTTCTTTCCTCTTCTGCAATCTTTTTCCAGGCGGCCAGGACGGTGGGGGCTTCCGGATCCTGGGCAAGCTGGTTTTCCACCACTTCCAGGGAAGAATCTCCCAGATCGTCGTACATGGCTGCCTCATGGGTGTGCCCCGCGGAGAATTTGAGATTTACCGCCAGATAGGTAGGGGCTTCGTCAAAGGCCTTTGCCAGGGCATAGGCCTGGCGCAGAAAGGGCTCCACCCGGTTTTCCTCTCCCAGATAGTGGGAAAGAAGGGCACAGACCCCGTAGCAGACCGCTGCCAGCTTATCTATATAGGCAACAGCCTCCCGGTTTTCCTTGACACTTTCCAGAAGCTGCAAAAGCCACAGAAGTGCCTCCCGGCTGTGGGCATAGTCCTTTTTCCGCAGGTAGTAATTGGAATAGGCAAGCATGGTGCGAAAGGCCGTGGTGATAATCTCCCCAAAGGCCTCCGCAAGATATGGCTCTGCCGCTTCCACGGGAAAGCCGTTTTCCTCCACCGCATAGTTGAGGGCGATGAGGGCGTTGTGGATGCCGCCGATGTTGTACTTTTTGAGAATTTCCAGCCCGGTTTTCTTCTTCCCCAGCACCAGATAGCTTTGGGCAATTTCGCTCCAGAGGGAAGCCTCGCTGATTTTGGGGTCCTCATTCTGAGACAGAAGGGTTACGGCCTGCTCCAGAAGCCCAATCCCCCGGTACAGGTGGGCTTCCGTTTTTTGCTCCATGCCGGAAAGGGCATACAGCTGCCCCGCCCGGTAGACAATCCTAAAATTGTTGGGATAGCGCAGCAGGGCTTTTTCCGCCTTTTCCAAACCTTCCCGGTATTTTTTTGCCTTCTGCAAGGCGTGAAGTTCCGCCTCTGCCTCCTGAATGCTGCCGTTTTGGAGGGCAAAGCCCACCAGGGCGTCCAGGGACACCCCGAAGAAATCCGCCATTTTGGCAATCAGGTTCAGCTCCGGGGTGGCGGCTCCCCGCTCCCACTTGGAAACGGAAGCAAAGGTCACCCCCAGAGCCTCCGCCAGCTGCTCCTGGGTCAGATGATGTTCTTTTCGCAGTTTGCTGATATTTTGAGAAAGGGTCAACTCCATTTTTTTCCCTCCTTTTCCTTTGGGGCTATTGTATCACAAATGGGGCAGAAGAAAAGGCATCTTTGGTACAATGATTCCAATATTTTTTGAACCGTTGGTTTTGTTCCCCGGAATACAATATCCCCGGAAAGGCAAGGCCTTTCCGGGGGCGTTTTTCAGATTTCCACTTCTTCATTCAAGGGCCTGTCCAGAAGTTCCGGGTTTTCCAGGAGCTTTTTCAGAAGCTTTACTGTCCGGGAATAGTAGTAGCCGTCGGCCAGCCGCTCGTCAATGGTCAGGCCAATGTCCACGGCGTCTTTCACAATCACCGAGCCGTCCTCCTGGTAGAAAGGCATCTTCTTGGCCTCGCCGATGGCGCAGAATACCGAGCAGGTGCCCCAGTTGGTCAGGTGGTGATACCCGGCCCGGAGCTGGATAGAGCCCAGGTTTGTGAGCACGGCGGAGCAGTAGTAGGGGTCTCCGGCGATGACGGATTGGGGCATCCAGCCGTGGCGGTCCAAAAATCTTGCCCCCGCACCCACCATCCGGGCCAGAAATCCGGGGATTTTGGCCACGGCGTTCAGGCTCTCCGTACCGGCGTCCACCTTGTCGCTGCGGCACAAAGACACCTGGCGGAAAATCTTGTCGTGAATGTCGTCGATGGTCTCGGAGCCGGTGGTGCGGATTTGGGCCAGCGCCTCTGCACCGTTGTCGGAGAAAATCTTTTTCACCGTGAAGGCGGCGGAGACTTCGTTTCGCTGGTACATGGTCTTGTTGGCAATGAAGCGGTTCATCTTGGGCCGGAGGGTGATGGTTTTGAGAACCGCCGTCACCATCACCTGAAACAGATTGTACTTATACGCGGGATTTGCGGCGTTTTTCTTTTCCAGATAGGCGTTCACCGCCTCCAAATCAATCCGCTCGGCAATGAAGGCCTCGTTGTCGCACCGGTTGGGGTACATCAGGGGCATGACAAAGTGCATGGCGTGGATGTTTTTGAGCTTTACGCCGTCTTTCCGATCTCCCAGTTTCCGCTTCATAGCATTACCTCTTTCTTTTGTGAAATGGGTTGTAAAATACCAGAATCTCCGCCAATGCACACACCGGCAGGGCGGCAAAGAAATCCATAGCCGAATGCTGCTTGATGAACATGGTGGAAAGGCAGATGAGAATCACCAGCACCACCAAAAGCACTTTCCAGATGACCTTTACCCCCTTCTCCCGGAGCCACACCGAGGCAATGCCCAGGGAGTAGGCCACGTGAAGGGAGGGACACACCCCGGTACTGGTGTCGAAGCGGTAAAGGAGCCCAATGCACCAGGTGAGGAAATTCTCCCGGGGGAACACCTCCGGCCGCAGATCCTGACGGCTGGGGAAGAGAATGTAGATGGCCATAGCCACCATCTGGGTGATGAAAATGTACTTGGAGAGCTTTTTGAAGCTGTCTATGTTGTAGAGGGCAAAGTACCCCAGGGAAAAGGCAATCAGCCCATACCAGAGCACATAGGGAATGAGAAACCACTCGCAGAAGGGAATCACATCGTCCAGCCAGATGTGGATGCTGGTGCATTTTTCCGGAGGAATCAGGTTTTCTGTGAGGAAATACAGGATAAAATATAGAATCCAGCCGCCTAACAGTTTCAGGTGGGAAAACTGGGGGTCGTTCAGTTTCCCCAGGCGGAACTGGCGGTAATCAACCACAGGTTTTTTCATGGGAAACTACCTCTTCCGGGATGTTGTAGACATAATCTTTTTTCGGCAGGTTCAGATAGGGAACCACCTTGTGCCGGGGAAGGCTTCGGGCGATGCCGCTGATCTGTTCCATAAGATATTGGCAAACCCGGCTCCGTTCCTCCTTGTGGGGGGCGTCCGGGTTGTAGGCCACGGGCTTGCCCAGCGCCATTTTGTGAAGGCTGGGAGCCAGATACATGGGCACGAATTGCAGGCACTTGCCGGTCTTTCTGTAGTAGCTCCGGGCCACATCCACAAAGCCGGACTGAAAGTCCTGCAAGATGTGGTCATAGGGAGCCTCATGCTCCGGGAAGATGATGACGGTTGCCCCCTCCTTCAGCCGTTTCAGGGTCTCCCGGAAGGTAATAATCAGCCGCTTGTCCCGGTACACCGGGATGGTGTGGGCATTGTTGAAAATGCTCACGGACAAGGGGGTGATGACATAGGACAAAATCCGGTAAAACCACCGGATGTACCGGGGCTTCCGGCTCCAGAAGTCCCGGTAAGCGTAGTCCGGTACCTGCCTTGCCTCCATCATCTCCCCGGCGCACCAGATGTAGTGGTCCCCGGGAAAGTACAGCTCCCCGGCGATGGGGCCGTTCATCTGGCAGTGGTTGGCTACCACAAGACTTGGCTCCTCCGGCAGATTCTCCAGCCCCTCCACCGTAATTTTGGGGTAAAACAGCTTCACCCAGAAGCGGATAAAGCGGTATGTTCCGTATTTGAGCTTGTTCATCATATTTGCACACCTACCCATAATATGTATCATTCTTACAGAATAGCATAGCACGGGATTTGCAACTTTCCCTCAACGGAATGTCAACTTTTGTTGAGGAAAGGAGCAGGGCAGGGGTGGCTTCCGGAAATACTGATACTATTTTATTCCCAAAATCCGGTTCCGTCAATACCGAAGGGGAATGTTAAAAAATTGTTGATGAATTGCAAAGAAAAGCTCTTTACAATATAAACGTAAGGGGAGAGGATTGCTATGAAAAAAGTTTTGCTGATTGTCAATCCCTGCGCCGGTCAGAAAAAAGCCCGGCGGTTTTTGATGGACATGGTGGCCATCCTGAACCGGGGGGATTGCCAGGTGCTGGTCCATGTGACCGCAGCCCCGGGAGACGGGGAGGCGGCAGTGCTGCGCTATGCCGGGGAGGTGGAGCAGATTCTCTGCTGCGGCGGAGACGGCACCTTCCACGAGGTGGTGTCAGGGCTCCTGAAATGCGGAGGGGAGATTCCCCTGGGGTATATCCCGGCCGGCTCCACCAACGATTTTGCCGCCAGTCTGAAGCTGTCTACCAATCTTCTCCAGGCTACCCGGGACACGGTGGATGGAAGCCCGGTGAAGCTGGATGTGGGGCGGTTCAACGACACCTACTTTTCCTATGTGGCCTCCTTCGGGATGTTCACCAAGGTCAGCTATGCCACCCCCCAGAGCGTGAAGAACATCTTGGGTCACGCCGCCTATGCCCTGGGAGGCATTCAGGAGCTGTCCCAGCTCAAATCCTACCCCCTCCGGTTCACCCTGGAGGACGGCACCGTGATTCAGGACAGCTTTATTTTCGGAGCGGTGAGCAACACCTTCCGGGTGGGGGGAATTCTCACCCTGGATGCCGCCCAGGTGGATATGTCCGACGGCAGCCTGGAGCTGCTGCTCATCCGCCCCCCCCGGAACCTGCTGGAGCTGAGCGAGTGCGTGGTGGCTTTGCAGCAGAAAAACTACAACGGAAGCCTTCTGACCTTTGTAAAGACTGCGGCCCTCACCGTCCAGGCCCCGGAGAAAATGCCCTGGACCCTGGACGGAGAGATGGAAAACGGCTGCAATCAAATAGAAATCCGGTGCGTGCACCACGCCATATCGGTGATTGCACCCCCAAAAAAGGAGAAAAAGAACCGTGGCAAGCGATTACCAAGAGTGGATAGCCCGTGACGTGAAGCGGGAGGCTCCCAAGGAGCTGACAAAGAAAGAAAAAAGAGCCAACTGGTGGCATTACCATTGGCTCCATGTAGCGCTGGGGGTTGCCCTGGTGCTGGTGGTGGGGGGCGTGGTGCTCAGCGCTGTCCGGAACCGGAACAACCAGCCGGATTGCCAGATTGCCTACATCGGTGCCACCTTCCTGCCGGATGAAACCGTGGCGGCGCTGGAAGCCCAGCTGGCACCCCTCGTTGGAGATGTGGACGGCAACGGAAAGACCATCGTCCAGATCCGCCAGTATGCGGTGGACCTGGAGGACGAAAACGCCAACCCCTATCAGCAGATGACCCTGGTCACCCACCTGTCTGCCAATGACAATTTCCTGTATCTGCTGGAAGACCCGGAGGGCTTTCAGGAGCAGTTCGGGCTCCTGACCTATGGGGACGGCACCAGACCGGAGGAAGGGACAGCGTCGGAAGAACCGCTGTGGTACGCCTGGAAGGACTGCAAGACCCTGGCAGAGCTTCCCCTGGGAGAGTACCAGACCGGCATTTCCGACGGAGAACCCGTCACCGGCAGCAGCCAGGAGCTGTTATCCGGGCTGTATATCGGAAGAGCCTTGTGCAACGACTGGTCCCAGGAGGAAGCCGCCGTCTACACCCAAATCTGGCAAAACCTGATTGCCGGTGCCCAATAACGCCCAAGCCCCCCTTTTCAGGGGGCTTGTGTCTTTTTGACTGCCAAAGGCTCCCTTGTCAAAGGGAGCTGGCAAAAATCTTTGATTTTTGACTGAGGGATACCACAGCAGGCACTTTCCAATTTGCAAAAGTCCAATGTGGAAAGGCAAAAGCCCATGGCTCCCTCCGGGAGGGAGCTGTCACCGCAGGTGACTGAGGGAGCAAGCGGGGGATGCAGTTGGGGTTTCGGATAGGGTGGTACCTGATGGAGGTTGGCGACACGATAAGCCGTTTTTATGGAGCTTTTTCTTTTAATCGGTATAGGAAATTTGACTGCCCGGGGGAGGTACCGACTTATATCATCCAATCGGTATTTCTCCCGCAGGCTCCCTCAGTCACGGCAAGTGCCACCGGGGGCTCCCCGGCCGTGCCAGCTCCCTCCCGGAGGGAGCTATATCCCCAACCCTTCGGCTTCATAACCCTTCTTGGCCCATGACCATGCCGGGGACATTGGGGAAAATTTTGGAATGGGGCTTGACAAGGGAGCAGTTGTTGTGTATACTGTTAATGGTTAGCGAAAGCTAACTAAAAATCAATCATACTGTTAGCCTGTGCTAACATCAATCCGGGAAGGGAGGCATACCCATGACCTTAATGGAAGCCCAGACGGGAAAGGAATACACCATCAAAGCCATCGAGACTCAGGACGAGGAGATGGACGCCTTTTTGTTTTCTCTGGGGTGCTACACCGGGGAGGCCATTACGGTGATTTCCCACCTGAAAGGCAGCTGCGTGGTCTCGGTCAAGGACGGCCGGTACAATATGGACAACCAGCTGGCTTCGGCCATAGTGGTGGCGTAACGCCACCCCTGTTTTTTGCTGTATAGTTAGCATGTGCTAACCATATATAAAAGAAAATGAGGAGGAGAAGTTATGAGAATTGCATTGGCGGGCAATCCCAACTCGGGAAAAACCACCATGTACAACGCCCTCACCGGCAGAAACGAGAAGGTGGGCAACTGGGCGGGGGTGACGGTGGAGAAAAAGACCCACCCCATCAAAAAGTCCCTTTGTCCCGGAGGGCAGGAACTGATTGCAGTGGATTTGCCCGGGGCCTACTCCATGTCCCCCTTCACCAGCGAGGAGAGCATTACCAGCGCCTATGTAAAGCAGGAAAGCCCCGATGTGATTATCAACATCGTGGACGCCACCAATTTAAGCCGCAGCCTGTTCTTCACTACCCAGCTGCTGGAGCTGGGCATCCCTGTGGTGGTGGCCCTGAACAAAAGCGACTTAAATGAGAAAAAGCAGACCCAAATTGACGAAAAACTCCTGTCCCAGAAGCTGGGCTGCCCGGTGGTGGCCACGGTATCCACGGAAGCCAAGGGCCTTGAAGCGCTGGTACGCCAGGCGGCTGCCCGGCGGGGGGCAGCCCAGACCGCACCCTTCCACCAGGGGGATGTGGATCTGACAGACAAGAAGGCTGTGGAGGCTGCGGACCGGCGGCGGTTTGACTTTGTAAACGCCGTGGTAAAGGACGTGGAGACCCGGAAGGTGCTGACCCGGGAGAAGACCACCAGCGACAAAATCGACAAGGTGCTCACCAACCGGTGGCTGGGGATTCCCATTTTCGCCCTGGTGATGTTTCTGGTGTTTGAGATTTCCCAGACTTATCTGGGTGCCTGGATTGCAGAGGGCGTGGAGCTGCCCAGCGGCAAAACCATTCCCGGCCTGGTGACCCTTCTGGAGGAGTTCCAGGGCTGGGTGGGTGAGCTGATGGCAAATGCCAACCCGCTCCTGAGCGCTCTTCTGGTGGACGGCATCATCGGCGGCGTGGTGGCTGTGGTAGGCTTCCTGCCTCTTGTGATGGTGATGTACTTCCTCATCGCCCTTCTGGAGGACTGCGGCTATATGTCCCGGGTGGCGGTGGTGCTGGACCCCATTTTCAAGAAGGTGGGCCTTTCCGGCAAGTCCGTCATTCCCTTCGTCATCACCATCGGCTGCGCCGTGCCGGGCATCATGGCCTGCCGTACCATCCGCAACGAGCGGGAGCGCAGAGCCACGGCAATGCTGGCTCCCTTCATGCCCTGCGGTGCCAAAATCCCGGTGATTGCCCTGATTGCCGGTGCCTTCTTTGATAACGCCGGCTGGGTCAGCGCCACGATGTACCTTACGGGCATTGTGCTGATTTTCCTGGGAGCCCTCCTGGTGAACAAAATCGCCGGGTACAAAAACCGCAAGTCCTTCTTCCTCATGGAGCTGCCGGAGTACAAGGCACCCTCCTTGTGGTTCGCCTTCAAGGCCATGTGCAGCCGGGGCTGGGCCTATATCGTAAAGGCCGCCACCATCATCCTGCTGTGCAATGCGGCGGTACATATCATGCAGACCTTCAGCTGGAGCTTTGCTGTGGCAGAGACCCCCGACAGCTCCATCCTGGCCTCCATTGCCGGTCCCTTTGCCTGGGTGCTGGTGCCCATTGTGGGTGTGCTGTCCTGGCAGCTGGCAGCGGCGGCAGTCACCGGCTTCGTTGCCAAGGAAAATGTGGTGGGAACCCTGGCGGTGTGCTTTGCCGGCCTGGAGAACTTCATCGACACCGATGAGCTGGCTATCATCGAAGGCTCCGGCACCCAGGTGGCAGGCATCATCGCCATTACCAAAGTGGCTGCCCTGGCTTACCTCATGTTCAACCTCTACACACCCCCCTGCTTTGCCGCCATCGGCGCCATGAATTCCGAGATGAAGAGCCGCAAGTGGGTCTGGGCAGGCATCGGCCTTCAGATGGGTGTGGGCTATACCGTGGGCTACCTGGTCTACACCGTTGGCACTTTGATCACCGCTCCGGCAGCCCTGAATGTCACCGCAGCCCTCTGCGGTCTGGCAGTGGTAGCTGTCTTTGTGGGAGTGCTGGCGGCCCTGATTCGCAACACCAACCGGAAGCTGAAAGGAGAGTACGCCCTGACAGCTGCCAGAAAGGCATAACTATGGATATTGTGCTTATTCTTATCATCGCAGCCATTCTGGGAGGCGCCATCTGGTACCTTCGCAGAGCCAAAAAGCAGGGGCAGACCTGCGTAGGCTGTCCCCATGGGAAGCAGTGCCAGGGGCATTGCGACTGCGGTCATCACGACCATTGACAAAAGGGGAGACCGGAACCTCCGGTCTCCCCGCCCCCAAAGGGTTTCTTTTTTTTACATAGCGGTTAGCATATGCTAACTCAGAAAGGAGAAGGACCATGAGTGTGGTAATCGTAGGAGGCAATGAATGTATGGCCCGGCGGTATGTGGAAATCTGCCGGGAATACCGTTGCAAGGCCAAGGTTTTCCCAAAATCCGATGCCGCCCTGAAGAGCATCGGCGACCCGGATCTTCTGGTGCTGTTCACGGGAACGGTTTCCCACAAGATGGTCCGCTCCACCCTGCGGGAAACCCGGGGTAAGGCAGTGAAGATTGTCCGGTGTCACACCAGCTCCGCCTCTGCCTTGCGAAACATTTTGCAGACCCATACCTGAAAGGAGGAAGCACCATGCCGGATGCCATGATTGTGCGCCACTGCGCCCCCACACTGGCGGGGCTGAAAACAGCCAGTATGTTCACCTGTCCCTTCCAAAGCCGGGAGGAGATGAACCGGCAGGTCAGCCGGCTGAACCGTCGGCTTGCCCCCAGGGGAATCCGGGTGCTGCCTCTGCGGTACCGGGGAGGCAGGGGGCTCATTTACCTGTACCGCCCCGGCTGGCTGAACCGGGACTTGCAGCAGGCCGAGTCCAGATGCATTCTTACCCGCTGCGGCTACGGCTGGGACACCTGTGCCGGACAGCTTCGCCGCCTCCGGCAGCGGCTGGAATCCAGCCGGGAGTTTCCCCATGAAATCGGCCTGTTTTTGGGATATCCTCCGGAGGATGTCCGGGGCTTCATGGAGGAAAAGGCGGAAAATTATAAATGCGTAGGTTGTTGGAAGGTTTACGGCGACCCGGAGAGGGCGCAAAGAACCTTCGACCGATATAAAAAGTGCACCGACGCCTATTGCCGGTGCCTGGAAAAAGGCAGACCCATAGAGGGTCTTGCGGTCATCAGGAAAGGAAGTTGACCATATGGGAAAAATTGCAGTGGTATACTGGAGCGGCACCGGCAACACCGAGGCCATGGCACAGGCGGTGGCGGAAGGTGCCCGGGAAAAGGGTGCAAAGGTGGCGGTGTTCACCCCCACGGAGTTTGACAGCGCCATGGTGGAGGACTTTGACGCCATCGCCTTCGGCTGTCCCTCCATGGGTGCGGAGCAGCTGGAGGAGAGCGAGTTTGAGCCCATGTTCACCGCCTGCGAACCCCGGCTCCGGGGAAAGCTTCTGGGGCTTTTCGGCTCCTACGGCTGGGGGGACGGAGAGTGGATGCGCTCCTGGGAGGAGACCTGCACCGCCCGGGGAGCAGTCCTCGCCTGTGAAAGCGTCATCTGCCAGGAAACCCCCGACCAGGAAGCCCTCCAGGCTTGCCAATCCCTGGGCGCCGCCCTGGCATAAGGAAACGGCCGCAGCAAACCGCTGCGGCCCTTTTCTCAGGGATACTCAAATTCAAAGGAAGCCTGGCTGGTGGCAAAGGAAAACACCGTCTGTCCCTTCACCCGGAAGGAATAGAAAGCCTCACAGCTGGGGCTTTCCCGGATGAGGCGGCGCATGGCACCAATCTCCGGAGCCCGGAGAAGGTGCCCGGCAGGAGCTTCCCGGGTGCACCGCAGCTCCCAGTTCCCCTGCCGGATGACCAGCTCCCCGTCCTGAACCGTTACCGCCTTTGCCCCCAGATAGGTGGCAAGGCGGTATTCCTTTCCCTGGAAGTGAATGAGCCCCAGTACCCCGGTAAAGCCAAAGGGGCGGATTTCTGCGGCACAGGCCATGAGGGAGCCGCCGGGGAAGAAGCAGTGGGTCCAGGCGTAATGGGGCGGAAAGGAGCGGCCCCGGTCTCCTTCGATATAGCCCCGGCCTTTGGAGAAAGCATAGACCTTGCCGTTGACGGTGATTTCCCCTGTGACCCGGTGGGACATACTGAACACATCGTGGCGGCATTGCAAAAACGGCACCAGACGAAAAGGCCCCATAATGGGAGAGGCAATGGGAGAGAACCGGCCAAAGTCCAACGCCCCGGAAATCCGGCAGCCGTCTCCCTCTAAATTCAGCCGGATGCCCTGCTGTCCCAGTTGATTTTCCCCAAACCGGACGGTGAAATTCCCCTTGTCAAAGGTAAGCCTTTCCCACGGCAGAGGGATAAAGAAGGCCTTTTCATCGGTGATGACCTGCAAGGAGCAGGTGGTTTTCCCCTGGAATCGGTGGCGGGCAGGAATCAGGGCCAGGGTCTTGTCCTTGTCCTGGCACTTAAAGTACCACCCTTCAAAGTAATTGTGCAAAACAACCCCTCATTTCCCGGTTTTTGTATATTTTGTGTGCCCTGGGAGAATAATATTCAGGGAAAAACAGAAAGGGGACAAAAAATGGAGAGTTTGTGGAGCGCCACCGCCTCTTTGCCGGTGTTTCCCCGGCTGGAGGCGGACAAGCGGACGGATGTGCTGATTATCGGGGGCGGCATGGCAGGCCTTCTGTGTGCATACCTTCTGGAACAGGCGGGGGTCAGCTATCTTCTGGCGGAGGCCGGAGAGATTGGGGCCGGGGTCACGGGAAACACCACGGGAAAAATCACCGCCCAGCACGGCCTGGAATATGCCCGGCTTCTGAAGGAATTTCCGGTGGAGCTGGTAAAGGGCCATTGGCAGGCCCAGACCCAGGCGGTGGAGGATTTGTCCCGGCTGTGCCGGGAGATTCCCTGCGATTTTGAAGAAAAGGACGCCTTCGTCTTTGCCCGGGACAATTTAGAGGCCTTGGAAAAGGAAGCCCTGGCCATGGCAAAGCTGGGGGTGGCTCCGGAACTGGTATCCGGCCTGCCTCTGCCCTTTATGGCCCAGAGCCTGAAAATCTCCCATCAGGGGCAGTTTCACCCTCTGAAATTTCTGGAGGGGATTGCCCGGGGACTGCACATTTACGAGCATACCCGGGTGCTGGAGCTGTCGGGGAACACCGCCGTCACCGACCGGGGGGACATCCGGGCGGAGAAAATCATCGTGGCAACCCATTTCCCCTTCGTGAACCGCCATGGGGCCTATTGCCTGAAAATGTACCAGCAGCGCTCCTATGTGCTGGCGCTGGAGGGAGCAGCCCAGGTGGAGGGGATGTATATTGAGGCAGAGCAGGGAGGCCTGTCCTTTCGGAATTATGGTAACCTGCTCCTTCTGGGAGGCGGGGGACACCGCACCGGAAAGGCCGGAGGGGGCTGGGAATATCTGCGGCAGAAAGTCCAGCAGTATTACCCCACAGCCCAGGAGAGTTATCACTGGGCGGCCCAGGACTGCATGACCCTGGACGGTATGGCCTATGTGGGGCATTACGCCCGGGGTACCCGGAACCTGTATGTGGCCACCGGTTTTCACAAGTGGGGCATGACCGGCTCCATGGCGGCGGCAACCCTACTGCGGGATATGGTGCTGGAGAGGGACAACCCCTACGCTCGGGTGTTTGCCCCGGATCGTCCCATGCTCCGGCCCCAGCTGGGGGTGAACGCCTGGGAGGCAATGCGCAGCCTTCTTACCTTCCGCACTCCCCGGTGTACCCACCTGGGCTGTGCTCTGGTGTGGAACCCCCAGGAGCACTCCTGGGACTGCCCCTGCCACGGCTCCCGGTTCTCCGAATCCGGCAGGGTTCTGGACAACCCTGCCGGCAAAAACCTGAAAAAGAAATAAAAATTGGGTCTGTTGCAAAATATGGGTATGCAACAGGCTCTGACTCCTGATTTTTGAAATCTGCCCGGTGTCATTACCTTGCAGAAGGGTTTCGCAAATACCTCCCTCCGGGAGGGAGGTGGCTTGGGGCGCAGCCCCAAGACGGAGGGAGATAGCGGGTGCACAGCCAGTTTGATTGCCAGAGATGGAACCGCCCCAAAGCTATCCCATTTCCTATGCTCATTGGAGGCAACCATCCGGTAAAATCGGCATAGGGTATCGATAACCACAAGCAAGTGCCAACCCAAAAGCGAACAATCAGCCTACTGCCCGCTGGCTCCCTCAGACGCCTTCGGCGCCAGCTCCCTCCCGGAGGGAGCTATGGGCGGGTGCGGCTGCTGAGGATTGTGCTTCTTACGGGGAAAAGCCATTTTTGTTTTTGGAAAATTCAAAAAAGGATGGAGAGCTCCAAAATCTGGAGTTCTCCATCCTTCTATGTTTGCTTTTTCTATCTTCCGTTTTGCAACGGGCCTATTTTACGTCAATCCTTGTCTATATCTTTTTCCAGAATGGTTCCGTCATTGGCGGAGATGGTGTACTCGTATTCGGTGCTTCCCACCCGGAACTCCACCTGGTATTCCAGCCGGCCGTCGTCATTGTCCTTCTCCACCTGCAGATTCTGAACCTGGGAGGCGGTGAAGCCTGCATCGGACAGGGCGATGGACTTGGCTTTTTCTGCGCCGATGTCGGAACCGGCGGAGGGCTGGGTGGTCTGGGAGCCGCCGTGCTCCTCCTTGTCCTGCTTCAGGATGGTGCCGTCGGTGCCGGAGATGGTGTAGTCATATTCGGTGGTGCCTGCATAGAATTCCACCTCATATTCCAGCCGGCCGTCGTCATAGTCCTTTTCCACCTTCAGGCTCTGAACCTGGGAGGCGGTGAAGCCTGCATGGGACAGGGCGATGGACTTGGCCTTTTCCGCACCGATGTCGGAACCGGCAGAGGGCTGGGAGGGCTGAGTAGGCTGAGTAGGCTGGGTAGGCTGAGTGGGCTGGGTGGTGTGGGAACCGCCCTCCTGCTCCACATCCTGCTCCAGGATGGTGCCGTCCACGCCGGAGATCACATAGTCATATTCGGTGCTGCCTACATAGAACTCGATTTCGTATTCCAGCCGACCGTCGTCATAGTCCCGCTCCACCCGCAGGTTCTGTACCTGGGAGGCGGTGACGCCGGCGGCTTCCAGGGCGATGGACTTGGCTTTTTCCGTGCCGATGTCCGTGGTGCCGGTGGAAGGCGGGGTGGCATCGTCATCGTCCTTCTGGCTGCTGCTGTAGATAATCTCCCCGGTGTAGGCGTGAATCTTGTACTCGTATTCCAGCCCGTTATGGTGCAGCTCCACCTCATAGTGGGGGGGCACTTCGTCCAGCTCCGGGTCTACCTCCTGGGTCAGGGCGCTGATGGACAGAAGATCTGCGTGGGTCTTGGCAATTTCCAGGGCCTTATCCCGGCCAATGGGCATCTGGGTGGCCTGGGCCTTGGCCATCTGGGACAGCTCCTCCACAGAAAGGGCTGCCAGCTGGTCGAAGGTAAAGTCACCGTTTTGCTGGATGGTCTGAATCAAAGAGGCTTTGCCTACGGAGATGTTGTTTTCCGCTGCCTGGTCCTGCAGCTGCTGGTCAGAGGTCAGGGTCTGGCTGAGGATGGAGGCCTGGGACTGCTGACCCGCAAGGGCAGAGCCTACCTGGTCCGTCAGCTCCTGCTGCAGCTTCTCTGCCCGCTGCTGGTTCGTATCCTCCACGGAAATGAGAATGGCAGAGGAGATGCTGTCCAGGTAGCCGTGCTGGAGAAGGCTTCCCACAATGGCGTTCACCGCCACATTCAGGTGGGTCCCCTCCAGGGGCATATCCGCCAGCACTTCCCGGGCTTCTGCGTTGAGAGCCTGAACTTTCAGTACCTTTTCGCTGTTGTTGACTTGTAATTGAATGCTGGGGTTCACATCCAGAGATACCACGGATGTAACGGTTTTGGCTTGATGCAGGAGGAATCCGCCTGCTGCGGCGCCTACAAGGACAAGGGACAAACAAGCTGCAATGGCATAGCGCAGCCAATGCTTTTTGGGTTGGTTATTGGTCATAGGGATCACAGTTCCTTTCCGCTCCTGGCAACGGGAAAGAATGTCGTCCAGCTGATTGGGGGTGGCATGGGTCACGGCAGTATTCAGTTTCTGCAGCACATCCTGCTCATTCATAGACGGCATCTCCTTCCAGTTTGATTTTCAGCTTTTTCAGCCCCCGATGGTACTTGGACAGGACAGTGGGTAGGGGCAGCTCCAGCAGGGCGGCGATTTCCCGGTGCTTCAGTCCGGACACTGCGTGAAGCAGGAGAATCTGCTGTTCCTGTTGGGGGAGGGTAGATAGGGCGGCTTTCAGAACCTGCCGGTCCTCCGGAGTAACGGCCGGGGCATCCATGGCCAGGGATGCCCAATCCTCCGGAGGCAGCTGGGTGCTTTTCTCCCGGCTGCGCAGACACATGAGGGCCAGGTTCTTTGCAATGGTCAGAATCCATGCCAGGGGTTTTCCCTGGGGGCGGTAGGCGGGGGCGTTGTCCCAGACCTTTACAAAGGTGTCCTGGGTCACATCCTCCGCATCGGGACCGCTGCGGACATAGGTCAGGGCCAGACCGTAGACCGAGGGGCTGGTTCGGTGGTATAGACTGGCGAAGGCCTCCCGGTCCCCGGCGGCCGTCTGCAAAAGCAGGGCTTCCAGCTGGGAACTGGGCTGGTTTTCTGAAAACATCACCATAGGCTGCTGCCTCCTGTCATCTGTATAATGCGCCGGCAGGGCGTTTTATTGCAGGAACGAAAAAATTTTTTTCTTTTCCTTATCATACCAGAGATAACCGACTCCTGTCAAAGGGTAAGGTATGCTTTTCGGGACAAACTGAGATTTGAAAGCCAAAAAGTCTTCATACCCTATTCACAATTTCCGGGAAATGTGGTATAATGACGTGCATATCGGCAAAACCCGGTGCAAGGAGGAAGTCATTTGAGCTTTTTAGAGAAACAGCCCCGGAAATGGGGAGACCGCCGGGACGGCGTTTGGGTCAAGGATGCCCCTGGCCTGAATGTGGTCATGGCCAGCCTCTTTCCCAAGCGGGCGGACTGTGAAGTGTATCTCCGGCAGGAGATTGATATTACGGAGCTACTGCAGTACATTGACAAGAAAAACACCCCGGACGCTCCCTATAAAACCACCTTGTTTCACTGTTTCGTCACCATGGTGGCAAGAGTTCTCAACGAGCGGCCATATCTTAACCGGTTTGTCCAGGGCAGAAGAATCTACCAGCGGGACGAGATTACCGTGAGCTTTGTGGCAAAGCGGAAATTCGCCGACCACAGCGAGGAAGCCCTCATGCAGTACACCGCCCGGGGGGAGCACACCCTGGCGGACATCAGCCGCCTGATTGTGGGGGATGTGCAGCAGATGCGCAAAGATAGTAAGGCCAACGACATCAACAAGATTATCGATGCCTTCGGTCGGCTGCCCCGGCCCATTCTCATGCTGATTATCCACTGGATCCGGGTGCTGGACTTCTGGGGCAAGACCCCCAAGTTCTTGCAGGAGGGGGATTCCAACTGTGCCTCGGTGTTGCTCAGCAACCTGGGAAGCATCAAGTGCCCCTCTGTTTACCACCACCTGAACAACTACGGCACCAACTCCGTCATGATTACCATTGGCGCTATTCACAAGGTGCCGGTGGTGGGAGAGGATGGAAAGGTAACCATCCGGGACTATGTGGACATCGGTGCTACCCTGGACGAGCGGATTGCTGACGGTTTCTATTTTGCCCGTTCCCTGAAACTCATTCAACACATCTGTGCCCATCCGGAGATTCTGGATCGGCCCTTACAGGAGGAAAGCGACTATGAATATGCATGAGGACATTTTTCATCCCGTTACGGAGGACTGTGTAGGCTACCCCAAGCCCGAGGGGGTCAAGACCCCCTGGTACCAGGTGGCAGGGGACCTGCCGGTGAACCTCAAGTACTACAATGGCTCCATGGTGGACACCATCGAAGCCACCGCCAAGGGCTACCCCAAGGGTATGGCCTATGACTTCTTCGGCAACAAGGTGTCCTACAAGGATTTCATTGCCCAGATTCACCTGGCAGCCCGGGCCCTGAAGGCTCAGGGCGTGGAAGTGGGACAGCGGGTCACCATCTGTATGCCCAACACCCCCCAGGCCATTATTCTGTTCTACGCCGTCAACCGGATTGGCGCCGTGGCCAACATGATTCACCCCCTCTCCGGCGAGGAGGAGATTGTGGGCTACATCAATAACTCCCAGAGTGTCCTGTGCCTGACCCTGCGGCAGTTCTACCCCAAGTTTGAGAAAATCCGTGACCGGCTGAACCTGAAAATCCTGCTGATTTGCGACATCACCGACGGCCTGGCCGGGGTGAAGAAGCTCATGTACCCCCTGATTCAGAAGAACACCGTCAAGCTTCCCCAGGATCCCTGGATTCTTCTGTGGAAGGATTTCCTGAAGGGCGGTCAGAAGTACAGCGGCGAGTATATCCACCAGGGCAAGGGAGAGGACACGGCGGTGATTCTCTACTCCGGCGGCACCACCGGCATCACCAAGGGCATCCTCCTGTCCAACCTGAACTTCAACGCCCTGGCCCTCCAGACTGGCACCGCCGGCGACTGCGTCCAGCCGGGCCTCAGCTGCCTTGCCATTATGCCCATTTTCCACGGCTTCGGCCTGGGCGTCAGCATCAACACCATGCTCTACTGGGGCATCGGGGTGATTCTGGTGCCCCAGTTCAGCGTCAAGTCCTACTGCAAGATGCTGGAAAAATACAAGCCCAACTGCATTGCCGGCGTTCCCACGCTGTACGAGGCATTGCTTCGGATGGAGGATGCCCAGAAGCTGGATTTGAGCTGCCTGCGGGGCGTTTTCTCCGGCGGCGACACCCTGAGCGTGGAGCTGAAAAACAAGGTGGATGCCTTCCTCCGGGAGCACGGGGCCATGGAGCAGGTGCGGGAGGGCTACGGCCTGACGGAGAGCGTCACTGCCTGCTGCCTCACTCCCCGGTTTACCTACCGGGAGGGCAGCATCGGCATTCCCTTCCCCGATACCTACTTCAAGATTTGCGCCCCCTCCACCCATGACGAGGTGCCCTACGGCACCATGGGCGAAATCTGCATCTGCGGACCCACCATCATGCAGGGTTACATGGATAACCCCAAGGAGACCGCCCAGACCCTCCAGCTCCATGAGGACGGCCACCTGTGGCTCCACACCGGCGACCTGGGCACCATGGACGAGGAAGGCTTTGTGTACTTCAAGCAGCGGATGAAGCGGCTGATTATCACCAGCGGCTACAATGTCTACCCCTCCCAGGTGGAAAACGCCATCGACTCCCACGAGAGCGTCCTTATGAGCACCGTCATCGGCGTGAAGGACAGCTACCGGATGCAGAGGGTGAAGGCCTTCGTGGTGCTGAAGCCCGGCGTGGAGGCCACGGAGGAGATTAAGAAGGAGATTCTTGCCCACTGTTCCGCCCGGCTTCCCAAGTACGCCCTGCCCCGGGAGATGGAGTTCCGCACGGAGCTCCCCAAGACCCTGGTGGGCAAGGTAGCCTACACCCAGCTGGAAAAAGAGGAAGAAGAAAAAGCTGCCCAGCAGGTATAACACAAAATGGACCGTTGCAAAACGTGAGTTTCGCAACGGTCCTTTTTTACACACCGCCCCCACAGCCTTCGACCGTCGGGAGACGGTGCGGTTTGAGCTGTAATTGAGGACTGGTACTTCGCCAACGAGATGATATTGGGTGCGTAAAAGGGAAAAGCCCAAGGCCTGCGCCAAAGGCTCCCTTGCCAAAGGGAGCTGGCAAAAATCTTTGATTTTTGACTGAGGGATTTACAGCAGGCACTTTCCGAAAGCACAAACCCATGTGGAAAGGTACGCACCCCATGGCTCCCTCCGGGAGAGAGCTGTCACCGCAGGTGACTGAGGGAGCCAGCGGGGGATGCAGTTCTGGTTTGATGAAGGGGCGGTACTTGTTGGCGGTTGTCGATACCCAACCATGCACCGCAGGAACGATACCGGGCACTGGAGGGGCAGTAACGATTCGCAGAAGATTTCCGTGCGAAATTGGCTGCGGGCACTGCCCGCCGGGGCCTTACTTTCTTGCTCCGGCAAGAAAGTAAGGAAAGGTGTCCGGCTTAAGGGGAAAACAACTCACTCCCGTTTGGTGTTTTCCTCTTAAGAATCCCCCCTAACCGTCGGAAGATTGACCCTTCGCTTTGGCTCGGGTGCGGGGTTTCAGCCTCTGCCCCCGTTTGGGGTTGTGGTTTTTGGGGTGCTTTGTTTCCACGCTGTCGATTGAAAGATTGAAAAAGCCCGGTATCGTACAATAGGACAACACTGGGAAGATTCTAACAATCGCAAAAAAGACCTGTTGCAAGAATCTCATTCTGCAACAGGTCTTTTTGCAAATTTTACAGGCTCAGGTATCCTTCCAGCACCTTCAGGGTGTTGAGGACGCCATCGATGTGGCTGCGCTCGTAGCCGTGGCTGGCGTAGACGCCGGGGCCGATGAGGCCGTGGCGCAGGTCGTAGCCTGCCCGGAGGGTGGCCTCCACATCGGAGCCGTAGTGGGGGTATACGTCCAGGGCGTAGTCGGCCCCGGTCTTTTTGGCGGCTTCTATGAGCTTGCCCACCACTTCATAGTGGTAGGGGCCGCCGGAATCCTTGGGGCAGATGGAAACCTGCCGCTCGGTGCAGGAAAGGCCGTCTCCCACACAGCCCATGTCCACGGAGATGGCTTCCGTCACCCCCTGGGGTACGGAGGAAGAGCCGCCGTGACCCACCTCCTCAAACACCGTCACATGGACATAGGTGCGGCGGGGTAAGATGATGTTCCGGTCTTTCAGGTACTTGGCAAGGCCCAGAAGGATGCCAACGGACAGCTTGTCGTCCAGAAAGCGGCTCTTGAGGTAGCCGGAGGCAGTCCGCCGGGTCCGGGGGTCAAAGCACACAATGTCCCCCACCTGTACCCCCAGGGCCTCTGTCTCCCCCTTGGAGGTGGTGGCTTCGTCCAGCACCACTTCCATGACGTCAAAGCTCCGGGCGGTGGTGGAGTAAGCACCGTTTACATGGACGGAGGGGTTGCACAGCTGGAAGGTGCCCTCCAGCACCTTTCCGTCCCGGGTATACACCCGGACATTTTCCGCCTCGGCGTTGTTGGAGTTCAGTCCTCCCAGGGGCGTGATGGTCAGCCGTCCGGTGCCCTTGACCTGGGACACCATGCCCCCCAGGGTATCGGTGTGGGCAGCCAGCAGCAGTCCATCCTGGCTGTTTTCGCCTCCCAAGTCAGCCAGAACGCCCCCTTTTCCTGTCAGGCGGGCATCATATCCTAAATTCCGGAAAGCTTCCAGAACCCACTGGGCGGCGTTATGGGTAAAGCCGGAAGGGGAGTCCACCCCCAGCAGGGCTTCGGCCTGCTCCCAGGCGTAGTCAGCGTATTCTTTTTCTATCATGGTCTTAACCTCCAAACAGCATATAGTACCAGATTCCCACAATTTCCCGGAGGAAATAGTTTACATAAAGATGGGGATAGGTGGTGCGGGCAGGGATGCCCACCGGGGACAGCCCCAGGTCCTTTGCCATCAGCTCCGCCCGGCACAGGTGGTAGTCGCTGGACACCAGCCCGATGGTTTCATAACCCTCCAAAAGGGGCAGGGAGTAGGCAAGATTTTCCCGGGTGCTTTCTGCCTGGGTTTCTAAAATCAGCCGCTGGGGGTCGATGCCCAGCTTCACCAGCTCCCGGAACATACATTCCGCTTCCGTAATGGCCTCTCCATCCCCCTGACCGCCGGAGAGCACCGCCACACAGTCCGGGTGGGCTTCCAGGTAGTCCCGGGCGGCCTGAATCCGCTCCCACAGGGACAAAGACGGCTCCTCCCCATTGACCCCGGCACCTAAAACAAGAATGGCGTCGCAGGAAATCTCCGGGCTTCCCAGGCTGGCCCGGTACACAAACACCCCGGTAATGAGAGCCAGCACCAGCAAAAGGGCAACGGCCGCCAAAAAGCAGAGCCGGAGAATCCTCCAGGGCTTCCGGTCTTTCCGGTCATGCAGCCAT
Organism: Candidatus Faecousia excrementigallinarum; assembly: GCA_018713285.1. Lineage (GTDB taxonomy): Bacteria > Bacillota > Clostridia > Oscillospirales > Oscillospiraceae > Faecousia > Faecousia excrementigallinarum. Next base: position 5,305 of record DVFK01000009.1, on the reverse strand, counting down.
TGATACAGGGCAACCGCACAGCCTGTCCCCATGAGCAGCAGCCCCAAAAAGGCGCAGCCTCCCACAAACAGATACACAAGCAAACCCCAGACCAACAGTCCCAGGGCAATCCCATATCCCAAAGCAATTTTCCTCATGGCGGTTCTCCTTTCTGCTGGTACGCCGGGCGGCCAGTGCCCGCAGCCAATTTCGCACGGTGGCTTTCTACGATTCGTCACTTCCCTGACCCGCCCGGTATCGTTTTATGGTGCGATGCCAGCCTTTTTCAGACTTTCAATCGACAGCGTGGGACAGGAAAGCCCCTGGAATGTGTAGGGTATAACGAGGGCAGGGACTGAAACTTTGTACCCAAGCCGAAGCGAAGGGTCAATCTCCCGATGGTTCCACCCGGGGGATTCTCAAGGGGGGGATAATTTGAGCGGGAGCGAGTTATCCCCCCCTTGAGCCGGCTTCTTTGCTTCCTTTCTTGCCGGAGCAAGAAAGGAAGGCCCCGCTGGCAAGCGCTTGCAGAAAGCCGATTGGACAACAGACAAAAAGGTTCTAACCGGGTGTCGATAACCACCAGCAAGTACCTCCCCATAAGCAAACCGTAACTGCACCGCCCGCTGGCTCCCTCAGTCACCTGCGGTGACAGCTCCCTCCCGGAGGGAGCTATGGGGTGCGTACCGCTGCACATGGGTTTGTGCTTGGGGGAAGTGCCTGCTGTGAAATCCCTCAGTCACGGCAACGCCGTGCCAGCTCCCTTTGGCAAGGGAGCCTTGCGGGTAGTGCCCGCAGCCAATTTCGCACGGTGGCTTTCTACGATTCGTTACTTCCCTGACCCGCCCGGTATCGTTACTGCGGTACGAGGTTGGGAATCGATACCGGGTAAAAAGGGAACAATGCCGGCGGCCTGGGGCTGCCGGCATTGGTTTTTACACTTCCTTGCTCTTGGTGGCAATTTCCATCAGGCACTTGGAAAGGAATGCCTCCGGGGTCATGGCCCCTAAGTCCTCGCCCTTCCGGGTGCGGACGGACACGGTGCCGTTCTCCATATCCCGGTCACCCACAACCAGCATATAGGGAATCTTCTGCACCTGAGCCTCCCGAATCTTGTAGCCCAGCTTCTCGCTGCGGCAGTCGGACTCTGCCCGGATGCCGGCGTTCTTCAGCTGCTCCGTAAGGGCGTTGGCGTAGTCGTGAGCCCGGTCGGTGATGGGCATGACCCGAACCTGAGTGCCCATGAGCCACAGGGGGAGCGCTCCGGCGTACTTCTCAATCAGCAGCGCCAGGGTACGCTCATAGCAGCCCATAGAGGTGCGGTGGATGATATAGGGGGTCTTCTTCTGGCCGTCAGAGTCGGTGTACTCCATGCCGAACTTCTGGGCCAGGAGCATATCAATCTGGATGGTGATGAGGGTGTCCTCCTTGCCGAACACATTCTTGCACTGAATGTCCAGCTTGGGGCCGTAGAAGGCCGCCTCGTCAATGCCCACCTGGTAGTTGACTCCCAGGTCGTCCAGGATGGTCTTCATGGTTTCCTGAGCCAGCTCCCACTGCTCCTGGGTCCCCTCGTACTTAATGCCGGCCTTGGCGGGATCCCACTGGGAGAACCGGAAGGAGCAGTCCTCCTTGAGGCCCAGGGTCTCCATGCAGTAGTTGGCCAGGTCCAGGCAGTTCTTGAACTCCTCTTCCAGCTGGTCAGGCCGCAGGACGATGTGACCCTCGGAGATGGTGAACTGGCGGACACGGATCAGGCCGTGCATCTCACCGGAGTCCTCGTTCCGGAACAGGGTAGAAGTCTCACCCAGTCGCATAGGCAGATCCCGGTAGGAACGGGCCCGGTTCAGGTACACCTGGTACTGGAAGGGGCAGGTCATGGGACGAAGGGCGAAGCACTCCTTCTCCTCGTCGTGGGGGTCGCCCAGGATGAACATACCATCCAGGTAGTGATCCCAGTGACCGGAGATTTTGTAAAGCTCCCGCTTGGCCATGAGAGGAGTCTTGGTGAGGATGTAGCCCCGCTTCTGCTCCTCGTCCTCAATCCAACGCTGCAAAAGCTGGATAGCCCGGGCACCGTTGGGCAGCATGATGGGCAGACCCTGGCCGATGCACTCCACGGTGGTGAAGTAGTCCAGCTCCCGACCCAGCTTGTTGTGGTCCCGTTTCAGAGCCTCTTCCTGAGCGGTGAGGTAGGCTTGCAGCTCATCCTTGCTGGGGAAGCCCACACCGTAGATACGCTGGAGCATCTTCCGGTTGGAGTCGCCCCGCCAGTAGGCGCCGCAGCTCTTGGTGAGCTTGAAGCCGTTGTGCTTGATTCTTCCCGTGTGGTCCAGGTGGGGACCGGCGCACAGGTCGGTAAATTCTCCCTGGGTGTAGAAGGAGATGGTGGCGTCCTCCGGCAGATCCTCAATCAGCTCTACCTTGTAAGGCTCGTTCTTCTCCTGCATATAGGCAATGGCCTCCGCCCGGGGCTTTTCGCTGCGGACGATGCTCAGCCGCTCCTTGCAGATTTTCTTCATCTCCGCCTCAATCTGGGAAAGATGGTCGGGGGTGAAGGAGAAGGGGGAGTCAAAGTCGTAGTACCAGCCCTCGTCGATGGCGGGGCCGATGGCCAGCTGCACCTCCGGCCACAGCCGCTTCACGGCCTGGGCCATCACATGGGAGCAGGTATGCCAGTAGGTTTTCCGGTATTCCGGGTTTTCAAAGGTATACAGGTTTTCTTCGGACATAATGGTTTTCCTCCTTTAGTATTGGGGGCAGGTATGCAAAAATCCCACCCCTGAAAGATCAGGGGTGGGATACAAAATGTATTCCACGGTTCCACCCTGGTTGCAGCCGCAGCTGCCACTCATTGACGCGGTAACGGGCGCACCCGACCCGGCATTTCCGCCGGACGGCTCCGAAGTGGTGTGGCATAGGGCAGCGTCGCAGAGCCCTTTCACCATGTGGGCTCCTCTCTGAGCGGCTTACCGGATGCCGGGTCTTCCTCATAGCCTTTCTATGGGGAAATATAGCACATTTTTTCCCCCTTGTCAATGGGCTTTCCCAGGGTAAAAAAAGGGATTTTTTCCGGAAAACAGGGGTAAAAAGGTTTACCATAATAAAAAAACTTCCATGGTTTACAGGAGGTTACATATTTCGGCAACTTATGTCAACACCTGTAACCAATTCCACCAGATATCGTGGGAAAGAGCGGGGAATTCATGTATATTTAGACAAAATGTTTACATAAAAATAACACAAAAATTATGCCAAAAGTTGTCTAAATATGGTATTTTGGAGGAAACACTTGACTTTTGGCAATTTTTTGTTATAATACCCATGCTGTCATTCATTTGTACAGCCTTTGTTACATTTTGATACCAACGGATTTCCCAGCGGAAATCCCCCTATTTTTTTGGAAGGAGGACGAACCCTTGCAGCGATTGATTGCGTTTGCAAAAGCAAGAAAAAAGTGGCTCAAGCGTGGTGCCGCCTGTGTGGTGCCCCTGGTGCTGATGGTCCTGATGCTGTCCCAGACAGCCTTTGCCCAGATTACATATGTGATCACCGACGGGGACCAGGTGGTGGTGCATACCACCAGTGCATCCGACCCTGCGGCAGTTCTGCACGAGGCCGGTCTTCAGCTGGGTGAGGAGGATACCTACACCACCCAGGCTGGAACAGAAGGCACAGAGATTACCGTCCGCCGGGCCCAGATTATTACCGTTGACAACTGCGGTGTGCAGCTTCAGGCCTGCAGCTATGGCGAGACCCTGGAGGAGCTGCTGACCCGGCTGGAGGTGCCTATGGGCACCGATTATCAGGTGTCCCTGCCCCTGGATACGGAAACCTACGACGGTATGCAGGTATCCGTAAAGTGGGTAGTGGAGGAGGAACAGACCTATACCGGCGAGGTTCCCTTTGAGACCGTCTACTGCGATGCTCCTACCCTGGCTTTGGGTGAGGAGAAGGTGGTAACGGAGGGCGTTGCCGGAGAGGCGCTGTATACCGACCATGTCACCTATGTGAACGGGGAGGAATCCCAGCGGGAGAACCTGAAAACCCAGGTTACCACCGAGCCTGTGAGCCGGGTAGTGCTCCGGGGCACCGGGGAAGACCTGAATGGGGACAAGAACCAGCCCATTATCGGCGACGGTGTGATTGTGCTCCCCTCCGGGGAAGTGCTGACCTACACCCACGCCGACCAGTACTGGGCCACCGCCTATACTTCCTGGGTTGAGGACTGCACCGGCACCACTGCCACCGGCACCCAAGCCCGGGTGGGCGCCATTGCCGTTGACCCCACCGTGATTCCCTACGGAACCCGGATGTTCATTGTCACCAATGACGGGGAGTATGTCTACGGCATCGCCACTGCGGAGGACTGCGGCGGCGGTATCAAGGGCAACCATGTGGACCTGTTCTTCAACACTGTGGAGGAGTGCTTCCAGTTTGGCGTCCGGGACTGCATCATCTACTTCCTGGGTGATGCGGAATGGCAGGGCGACACCGACTGGCAGGAATAAAACCATTGCATATCCGCCTTTTGTTTGCTATAATGGCAGACGAAAGGCGGATTTTTCTATGATAAATGTTTGCGATATTCAGGTGATGAAGCCGCTTCTTGCCCAGCACGGCTTCCACTTTTCCAAGGCCAAGGGGCAGAACTTTTTAATCAGCCGGTGGGTGCCGGAGCGGATTGCAGAGGAGGCCGGGGTGGACGAGACCGCCGGCGTGCTGGAAATCGGCCCGGGCATCGGCCCCCTGACCCAGCAGCTGGCTCTCCGGGCGGGAAAGGTCTGCGCCGTGGAGGTAGACGAGCGGTTAAAGCCCATTCTGGCGCTGACGGTAGGGGAGTTTTCCAACACGGAGATTCTCTGGTCTGACATTCTCAAGCAGAATATCCCGGCACTGGTGCAGGAGAAATTCCCGGGGCTGCGGCCCATGGCCTGCGCCAACCTGCCCTATTACATTACCTCTCCCATCCTCACCGCCCTTCTGGAGGCGGAGTGCTTCCGGTCTGTGACGGTGATGGTGCAAAAGGAGGTGGCCCAGCGGATTGCCGCTCAGCCCGGCTCCCCGGACTACAGTGCCTTTTCCATCTTCTGCCAGTACTATGCCAAGCCGGAGATTCTCTTTGATGTGCCTGCCGGGTGCTTCCTGCCCCAGCCCAAGGTGACCTCGGCGGTGATTACCCTGAAGGTCCGGGAGGAAAAGCCCTGGGACATTTCGGAGCCGGAGATTTTCTTCCGGGCTGTCCGGGCCAGCTTTGCCATGCGCCGGAAAAAGCTGCAAAACGGCCTGGCCTCCGGCTTCCCCCAGCTGGGAAAGGCCGGGGCGG
>DVFK01000114.1 GCA_018713285.1 Candidatus Faecousia excrementigallinarum | reverse complement strand
GACCCCACCAAGGTGGACAGAAGCGGCGCATACCTGGCCCGGTACATGGCAAAGAACCTGGTGGCAGCCGGTCTTGCCGCCCAGGTGCAGGTGCAGCTGGCCTACGCCATCGGCGTGGCGGAGCCGGTTTCCGTCCGGGTGGACAGCTTTGGTACCGGCGTGATTTCCGACGAGGCCATGACGGAGCTGCTGCGGAAAACCTGCGACATGACCCCCGGTGGCATTATCCGGAAGCTGAACCTCCGCCGTCCCATCTATAAGGATACAGCTATGACCGGTCACTTCGGCGTGGAGAATCGCCCCTGGGAAGCTACCGACCTGGCGGACAAGCTGAAGGAGCTGGCAAAGACTCTGTAATCGGAGGGAAAACCATGGATATTGCAGATTGGCTGGGCATCAAAAGCCGGGACCAGGAGGAACGGGAGTTTCAGGCTTTTTCGGAAAATTCTTTTCCCTATGGACAGGCTCAGCGGGACAAAATTGAGGAACTTCTGAAGGAACTGTTTCCCAAGGAGAAGAAGCAGTTTACCATGATGCTGTTCCTGCTGGGCAAGCAGTACTACCACGGCTACGGCCTGCGGAACGAAAAGGACTATGCTGGTTTTACCCAGGAGGAGCGGCTGAACATTGCGGCCAAGAGCCTGAACCGCCAGCTCTTCGGCAAACACAAAAAGAGCCTGACCACCTACCTTGCCCTGATTGCGGCAGATGCCCAGGTGGACGAGAACCTTCTCTACCCCACTGCCCAGGAAATTCTGGAGCAGGCCCAGGCGTTGTAAGAGAAGCAATAAAATTATAATAAAATCCGGCAGGATGAGGGGAAACACCCCAAATCCTGCCGGATTTCTATTTGCCCTGCACCAGCGCCCTTGCCCATTGAAAGTCCGCCTTCTTCACCACCCCCAGAAGACATAAAAGGCAAAAAAAGATACCAAGAAACCCAAAAGCCCGGACCAAAGGACTTACTGCCAGAGCGGCTCCGGCCATGGAGGCGGCAGCAGCCAGCAGGGTCAGAAAGGGCTGCGTGGGGGACAGGGCATAGCCCGATACACGTAAGAGCCTTCTCAGGCTCAGACAGAAATTGATAAAATGGGTGACAAAAAAACTGCAAAAATACCCGTGGAGGCCAAACCGGGGCAGCAGTACAAACAGCAGCGCCACATCCATGGCGGAGGTGAGGATGTTGTACCGGACGCAGGCGGTTTGCTGTCCCAGCCCCTTGGTCATGGCATCAATCAGGGAATCGGCGTAGAGCATGGGAATCAGCAGGGCGAAGGCTTTGAGGTAGGGTGCCGGAGCGGCCGTGTGATAGATTGCCCCGCACAGACCGTCGGCGGTGAGAAAGATGACCCCGGCACAGGTACAGCCATAGAGAAGTCCAATGTGCAGGCACCGCCCCACTAAGTAAGAAATCCGCCGCCGGCTTCCCACCGCGGCACACCGGGCCAGCTCCGGCACCAGAAGCTCCGACAACCCGAAAAGAATGGCAGCCGGAAACATCATAATGGGAAAGACCATGCCGCACACCATACCAAAGGCCGCCAGCGGGCTTTGGACGCCTTCATACAGGGCCAGCCGCTTGGGAACCATGAGATTCTCCCCGGTGGAAATTCCCGCTTTCAGGTCGTCCGCTGCCGCCAGAGGCAAGGCAATTTTCAGAAGCCTTCCGGCAATGGGGATTCTGGGACCGGCGGGTACCCGCTCCCGGAGCCGGAGAATCCACAGACACAAAAGGGTAAAACAGTTGCCCAGTCCCTGACCCACCACCACGGCGATACAGGCCCGGAGGGGATTGCTCCCGGCCCAGAGGGTCAGCAGGGAAAAAACAGCCCCCATGAAGGTCAGCTGCTCCGCAACCTCTACCGCAGCCAGGGTACGGATGCGATTGGCGGCGGTAAAATACCCGGTCATGACCCCGCACAGGCAGTTTATGGGCAGAAACAGGGCAAAAATCCGAATCGCCGGGGAAATTTCCGGCGCTCCAATCCAGCTTGCGGCAATCCACGGGGCAAAACGGTAGATTCCCATGCTCACCGTTAGGCTGAAAATCAGACTGTAAAGGGTGCAGCCGGAGAGCACCCAGTGGACATTGTGTTTCCTGCCCTTTCCCAGCTCCTCGGCGGTGAGGTACATGGCGGAAGTACGCACCCCGGCGGCTCCGGCAATCATAGCCAGTCCCCCCACAGAAAGGAGCAGGTGCAAAAGGCCTATCCCCTCCGGTCCGATTTTTCCGGAGAGATAAACCTGAAAGGAGGTACTGATCAGCCGCAGCAGCAGATTCACCCCGGTGAGCAGCAGGGAACTGTAAAAAATCTGTGATTTCAAAAAATCCCCCCTTGTCCTAAGTGTATTGGGACAAGGGGGAAATATGCTTTATGTGGCGTTGTGCTCCCGGCAGAACATTCCCAGAGGGCATTCCTGACACTTGGGAGAGCGGGCGGTGCAGATTTCCCGACCGAAAAGCACAATCCGGTGACAGAAGTCGCTGCTTTCCTCCGGGGGCAGGATTTTCCGCAGCTGCTGCTCCACCTTCTCCGGGTCTTTGCCTTGGGAAAGTCCCAGCCGTCCGCAAATTCTAATGCAGTGGGTGTCGCACACCACGCTGCCCGGCACCTGGTACAGGTCACCCAGCAGCAGGTTGGCGGTTTTCCGTCCCACACCGGGAAGCTTCAAAAGTTCCTCCATGGTGCCGGGAACCTTGCCGCCGTACTGGGTAAGGAGCATCTGGCAGGCACCCACAATATCCTTGGCCTTCTGGCGGAAGAAGCCGCAGGTTTTCACATATTCTTCCACCGCCTCCACAGGAGCCTCCGCCATAGCCTCCAGGGTGGGGTAGGCGGCAAACAGCGCCGGAGTCACCAGATTCACCCGGGCATCGGTACACTGGGCGGAGAGCCGCACGGCAATCATCAGCTCATAATCCTTTTCATAGTGCAGTGCACACAAAGACTGGGGGTAGCGTTCTTTCAAAGCGGCAATAATGCCTGCAACCTTCTCGTTCATAAGCACCTCCTGATTTTTCTGCAATTTTATCACAAATTCCCGAAAAAAGAAAGGGGGCAGTCACAAAAGGGAAGGCTCCGGGATATGATGATACAGTGTTCGGAAGGAGGATGGCTATGGAACGGAGATTGGATGGATTGCGGCCGGGAGACTCCGCCGTGGTTAAGGCCGTGAATACAAATGCCCATTTGCGCAGACGCTTACAGGATTTTGGCTTTGTTCCGGGGACTCTCGTGAGCTGCCGGTATCTGGGGCCGGGGAGAAAGGTTGCGGCTCTGGAATTTCGGGATACAGTGGTGGCCATGCGGACAGAGGATTTGCGTGACATCCGGGTGGTGTGCTGATGGGGCCGCTGATTACACGAAGGATTCAGGTGGCATTTGTAGGCTGCCCCAATGTGGGGAAAAGCACCCTGTTCAATGCCCTCACCGGGATGCGCCAGCATACGGGCAACTGGCCGGGAAAGACCGTGGGCATGGCCCAGGGCCGTCATCGCCGGGGCAATACAGAGCTGGTGATTACGGACTTGCCGGGCACCTACAGCCTCCAGGGTGCCTCTCAGGACGAACAGGTGGCGGCTCGGTACATAGCCCGGGAGGACTGGGACTGTGTGGTGGTGGTCTGTGATGCCAGCTGTCTGGAGCGGAGTCTGATTCTGGCATTGCAGGTGCTGGAAAAGGCCAAGCGGGCAGTGGTGTGCCTGAACCTGATGGATGAGGCGAAACGCCGGGGCATCTGGGTAAACCAGAGAAGCCTGTCCCAGCAGCTGGGTACCCCGGTGGTATGCACCGCCGGGGATAACCGCCAGGGGCTGGAGGAACTGACCCAGGCTATCTGCACCGCCGCCTCCCAGCCGGAGAGGGAACCCCTTCCCCGGTGGGAAAACCCGGTGTTTGCAGCGGAGGAGATGGCAAAGGATTGCGTAAAGAAGGACGGAAAGGACCACGACTTCTGGCGAAGAAAAATCGATCAGCTTCTGGTAAGCCGCCGTTTTGGAGGGGGGCTTCTGTGCCTTACCTTATTCATAATTGTGTGGCTGACGGTCTGGGGGGCCAATTACCCCTCGGAGCTCCTCCAAAGGGGATTTGACAGCCTGTACGGGGTTCTTCACGGCTGGCTGGCACCTGCCCCCACCTGGTTTTCCGGTCTCCTTCTGGATGGGGTATACGCCACCTGCACCCGGGTGGCGGCGGTGATGCTGCCCCCTATGGCAATCTTTTTCCCCCTGTTTACCCTTTTGGAGGATGTGGGGTACCTTCCCAGAATGGCATTTCTTCTGGACCCGGCCATGGCTCGTTGCGGCGGTTGCGGCAAGCAGGCTCTCACATTGTGCATGGGGCTTGGCTGCAATGCGGTGGGGGTCATGGGGTGCCGGATTATTGAGTCACCCAGAGAACGCACAGCGGCTATGCTGACCAACGCTTTTGTGCCCTGTAACGGCCGTTTTCCCACTCTGATTGTGTTGGGAAGCCTGTTCTTTTCCCAGGCAGGGGCAGCCTTGGCGGTAGCAGCTTGCGTGGCTTTGGGGGTGGTGGGAGCCATGGCGGTGTCCGGAGTGCTGAACAGGACTGTGCTTCGTGCCCAGCCCAGCAGTTTTCTCATGGAGATGCCGCCTTTCCGCCGCCCCCGGCTTGGCAAAATTCTGGTCCGCTCCCTGGCGGACCGTACCATATTCATCACCGGCAGAGCTATGAAGGTGGCAGCCCCGGCTGGGGCTCTTCTGTGGCTCCTGTCCTACACGGGCCTCCTCACCGCCATAGCCGGGTGGCTCAATCCCCTGGGCTTAGCCTTGGGTATGAACGGCATCATCCTGCTGGGCTTTATCCTGGCCCTTCCTGCCAATGAGCTGACTATCCCGGTGATTCTCATGGGGCTTAGCGGCAGCACCTTGCAGGCTGCCGGGGAAGTCAGTCCGGGGCTTCTGCTGAGCGCAGGACTTACCTGGCAGATGGCCCTTTGCACCATGGTGTTTACCCTGTACCACTGGCCCTGTGCCACCACTTTGATGACCATTTACCGGGAATCCGGCAGCATAAAGAAAACAGCGGCGGCAGGAATCCTGCCCACCGCTGTGGGGGTTACGCTTTGTTTTCTTCTGAATCTTCTTCTGTGAGAATCCGGGCAGTCAGGGCGGAAATCTCATAGGCCGTCCGGGTGGTGGGGCCCTCCTCCGTGAGCTTGGTATATTCCCGGCTCTGGAGCCGTCCACAAATCTCAATTTTGTCCCGGACCTCACATTGGGAGATTTCCAAAGCGGTGCGGCCCCAGAGGATACAGGGCAGGTAGTCTGCCCGGCGGAAGGCTCTGGGCACCGCCAGCATCACATCGCAGATTTCCCGTCCTAAGGGGGTTCGCCGGAAGGTGGGGACTTTGCAGATGAGCCCTTCCAGGGTTACATCGTTGATGGGTTCTCCGCCTTCCACCGTGAGGGAGGCGGCAAATACAAAGATAATCAGATGCCGTACCCCATCGCTTCGCTGATTGTAGGAGCGAATCTGCCCGGTGACGGAAATCTGGTCCCCGGCAGAGGGATCCAGGGCGTTTACCAGGGCCTCCTCGGCAATCACCGGCAGGGTGTCCACCGTGCCGGAGAGCCGGGGAACCTCCAGATAAAACCGGTAAAACCGACGGCCGTGATTCTCATGGGAAAACTGGGGAAGCTCCCGAAGACTTCCCCGCAGGGTAATGCTGTTGGCAGTATGTTCCATAGATCCACCTCAAATTCCAATGTATGGAACATCCTATGCGCCCAAAGAAAAAATTAGACCCCCATTAAAAAAGCAGGAAGCACCGTCGCTTCCTGCTTTCGCTCATTTGTCAGTTTTCAAAGCAAAACTGGTAAGACACCCAAGTGTCCCCCACAAAAATCACCAGTCGGTAATCTCCGTCCTGAATACCCCCTGCAACGGACTGGGGATAGAAGATGCCGTTGGTGGAAAATTCCATTTCCTGTTCGCCTTCCACGCCGCATACATTCCAACGCCCGGCCTCCTGGTGGTAGTCCGGGGGATAGTAGGCCAGCCGTATCCAGCTTTCCCCGTCATAGAATTCTACATAGGGCAGGGAATAGTAGTAAAACCCCTTTCCCGGATTGTGATTGGTGATGGTGTAGACGATTTCTTCAGTATCCTTGGGGTAGGTGTCCTTTTCTGTTTTTACGGAAATATTGCTGTAATCGGTCTCCATTTCAAAATCCATGGGGACTGTTTGGGAAATGTCCGCCGGCGAGGGGTCGGCAAGAACCGGAGCGCCTCTCATTTCGTCTTTTTTGCACCCGGATAAGCCTATGAGGATTGCAAGTGTCAAAAAGCCTGCCAGAGCTCTTCTGTATTTCTTCATAACAACCACCCCAGGGGAAATTGTTTTATATATTCCCGGTCTTTCGCACCTTGTACCGGATGACAGCCTTGACGACCAGGCAGACCACCACCACCCCAAGGGTGCAAATCCCGTACACCAGAATACCTGTATACCAGGGGGCCGAGTTGGCGACATAGAGCTGGGGATGGGCGTTATAATCCCAGACAACATAGATTGCGTACCCACCAAACACACCAACGAAAGCACCGATAATGATGTTCAGAACATGATTGAGCTTTTTCATACAAAAAATCCTTTCTATCCTTTATCTTCTGGTAATGCGTTCCAGCAAAAACCCCAGGGACATCCCGGATGTGGTGAATGAAAGCAGTCAAAGGGCGGTGATACGCGTGACAAATGGAAAGCGGACT